>CAUUFM010000031.1:0-9623 GCA_963544505.1 uncultured Lachnospiraceae bacterium
TAAAGAACATCACCTCTGAAAAATATCGGATTCACAGCATTTTCGATTCTTTTTTCAAGCTCATCTTTTCCCATTTCAGCTAAAAATTCGTCAGGATCTTTATATGGATTAAGATCAACCACCTTTAAATAAAGCCCCTCAGCTACTGCAAGCGGTATGGCTCTGTTTATAGCCTTTATTCCGGCTTCATCACTGTCATACATAAAATACAAATTATCCGTATATGCCTTTATCAAATGCAGTTGCCCTAAGGTTAGTGATGTCCCGAGCGATGCGACAACATTATCATACCCTGCACGATTTAAAGCAATGACGTCCATATATCCTTCACAGATTAGAAAGTAATCACGATTTCTCTTTCTTTGAGATAAATATAATCCGTAGAGTATCTTTTTCTTGCTGAAAATAGCCGTTTCCTGTGAATTAAGATATTTTGGAATTCCGTCTTTATCTAAAGTACGACCCCCGAAAGCTACGACCTCCCTATTTTCATTTAAAATTGGAAAAATAAGTCTATTTTTAAATACATCGACCAATTTACCCTTATTATTAAGTTTAAATATCCCACTTTTTAATAAAATTTTATCATTATACCTATCTTTTAAAAGCTCGTACAAGGCATAAGGATTTGGGGAATACCCGAGACCTGACTTTGCAATCGCCTTTTTATCCATTCCCCTGCTATTTAAATAATTTATTGCTTTTTCTCCAACCGGACTATATAAAGCACCCACATAAAAATGTGCCGCAAGATTATTTATTTCCTTAATTTGCTTAATCTGCTGTAATTCTTTGATCCTTTTATCATATTTGATATTATTTCTATTATATGTCAAATCAATTCCGGCTTTTTTCGCCAGTATACCTACCGCCTCCAAGTAACCTATATTATTATAGTCCATCACGAACTTTATCATTCCTCCTCCGCAACCGCAGCCGAAACAATGATAAGCCTGTTTTCTGTCCGAGACACTGAAAGACGGTGTTTTTTCACTATGAAAAGGACAGAGACCTTTATATTCGCTCCCTGCCTTTTTTAAACTTACATATTCTGAAATTATATCCACAATACTTAATCTTGCATTAAGCTCATCTGAAATACTCATATAATAACACTCCACGACACCGGAATATACAGCTTTTCAAACTCTCTTATTGCATATTGATCGGTCATTCCTGCAATATAATCACAGATTATAACATCTATATCTTCATCATTATCATAATCTTCAATAAAATTCTGCGGAATCATATCTTTATTTTTTTTATAATGATTATAGAGAGTTTCAAGCATAAGTTCAGCCTTAGGCTCCTCTTTTTTTGCACGCTCATTTAAGTAAACCCTGTTAAACATAAATTTTCTTAAACCCTTTACAGCATCTTCTATCTCTTCTGACATTATTATATCATCTTTATCCCTGCTGTTTATAATAAGGTCGTGTATCATGGTATCTAAACGCAGTTTTACGGTATCCCCTAAAATATCGGTAAATTCTCTCGGAATATCATCATTTTTTAAAACTCCGCCCCTTATGGCATCATCTATATCGTGGTTTATATAGGCTATCTTATCACAAATCCTAACTATCTTCCCTTCCATTGTGCTTGGCTTGCCGCTTGATTGATGATTTCTTATTCCGTCTATCACCTCATATGACAAATTAAGCCCCTTATGCTTGTTTTCCAAATGTTTTACTATTCTCACACTCTGCTCCGAGTGTATAAATCCCTTAACTGACAACTTATTCAACACTCTCTCTCCGCAATGCCCGAAAGGAGTATGCCCCAAGTCGTGACCTAAAGCTATTGCCTCTGTAAGACTCTCATTAAGTTTAAGTGCCCTTGCTATAGTTCTTGAAATTTGTGTTACCTCAAGAGTATGAGTGAGCCTGTTTCTATAATGATCTCCGATAGGGGCTAAGAATACCTGAGTCTTGTCCTTTAATCTCCTGAAAGACTTGCTGTGTATTATTCTGTCCCTATCTCTTTGAAAGACGGGCCTTATATCACAGGGTTTTTCTTCTCTTTCACGTCCTTTGCTTTTTATACTTAAAGTAGCATATTTACTTAATGTACAAAGCTCCAAGTTTTCGGCTTCTTCTCTGATATTCACGCCCTACCTCCATTTTTATCAATCCGCAATAATAGACATCATTTCTCCTGTTGCGGCTATTTGATTCTCCACAGTTGCCGTAACATTTGCAAAATATAACGGACCTTTATGTCTGTTTAATGTAACCTTTAATGTAAGAACATCACCCGGTACAACCTGTTTTTTGAATTTCATATTATTTATTCCCGCAAAATAACCTATCTTTCCTTTATTTTCAGGAATGCTCAATAAAAGTACCGCTCCCGTCTGAGCCAATGCCTCCACTATTAAAACACCCGGCATCACGGCTTTTTTCGGAAAATGCCCTGCAAAAAACGGCTCGTTCATAGATACGCATTTTTGTCCGATTATTTCAGTATTGTCATCATTTATCGACAAGATCTTATCTACAAGCAAAAATGGCGGTCTATGAGGGATTATCTCTTTTATCTGCTCAATATTATACAGCATTTATTCCTCCCATTTCTTAAAGACAATACAAGCATTATGCCCTCCGAAACCTAAAGAATTGCTCATCGCATACTTAAAATCCTTTTTTCTGCCCTCATTCGGGATAATATCCAAATCACATTCTTCATCTTTTTCGGAATAATTGATGGTAGGCGGCATATAAGAATTTTGAAGAGAAAGTACGGTAATTACAGCTTCGATTGCACCGCTTGCACCCAGTAAATGCCCTGTATACGACTTGGTTGATGACATTGAAAGAACTTTTGAATGTTCCTTAAAGCATAACTTAACGGCTGCTGTTTCTATTCTGTCATTTAAAGGGGTGCTTGTTCCGTGCGCATTGATATAATCTATGTCGGACGGACTTATTTTTGCATCATCTAAGGCTCTTTGCATAGCTAAAGCGGCTCCGCTTCCGTCATCAAGCGGTGCTGTAATATGAAACGCATCACAGCTGTCACCGTATCCTGCCACCTCCGCATAAATCTTTGCTCCTCTTTTTTTTGCGTGATTAAGCTCTTCAAAGATCAATACGGCGGCGCCCTCTCCTATTACAAATCCGCTCCTGTCCTTACTGAAAGGTATACTTGCCGCATTTTTATCATCTCCCTCATATAATGCTCTCATATTCATAAAGCCTGCCACCGCTAACGGAGTGATTGTAGCCTCCGTACCGCCTGTAATTATGATGTCCTCATACCCGTAGGCTATCTTATGAAATGCGGCTCCCATCGCATTATTTGAAGAGGCACAGGCTGTTACCACGCAGCTGCAATGTCCCTTTGCATTGTAATCAATAGCCACCGCTCCTGAAGCCAAATTTATTATAACGCTGGGTATAAAAAACGGAGATACCCTGCTTGGTCCCCTGTCTTTTAATTTATCTTCAGAACGCTCTATTTCGTCCATTCCACCCACTCCGCTTCCTAAAAGCACACCGAATCTTGTAGAGTCTATCTTTTCCAAGTCTATTTTAGAATCTTGCATAGCCTGCATTGCGGCAATTCTTGCAAAATGTATGAATTTGGCACTGTTTCTTATATCTTTTTTATTAAGATATTTTTCTACATCGAGGTTCTTTACCTCTCCTGCAAGCTTTACCTTATAATTTTCCGTATCAAACAGCGTAATATTATCTATTCCGCATTTTTTATTAATAATAGAATCCCATACCTCATCTATAGTATTTCCGATAGGAGATAATGCTCCCATACCTGTTATTACCACTCTTCTTTTTTGCATTAGATACCTTCCTTTATACGCTCTTACTCTTTATTTTATAATTTACATATATAATCCGCCGTCCACTTTTATTACCTCTCCCGTTATATATGAGCTTTCATCACCTGCCAAAAAATTGACCAAATTAGCCACGTCCTCAGGCTCTCCCGCCCTTTTAAGCGGAATCGCTTCCGTCGCCTTTGCAAAAACATCATCTTTCATCTTTGCCGTCATATCTGTCTTTGTAAACCCGGGTGCAACCGCATTGCATCTGATATTCTTGGCTGCAAGCTCCTTTGCAACGGTCTTTGTGATTCCTATTACTCCCGCCTTTGCCGCAGCATAATTCACCTGTCCCGCATTTCCGCATAAGCCTGTTATACTGGTGATGTTTACTATATTGCCGGATTTTTGTTTAAGCATAATAGGAGTTACCATCTTAATGGTGTTAAAGACCCCTTTTAAATTAATTGCGATAACATCGTCAAAGTCCTCTTCTTTCATACCTAAAATAAGCTTGTCCTTTGTAATTCCCGCATTATTTACCAAACAATCTATTCTTCCGAACCTGTCCATAACGGTCTTTATCATATTATCCACTTCGGCAAAATCAGCCACATTGGTCTTTATGGCTATACTGTCGACATTTTCCTTTTTACAAAGTGACACCGTTTCGTCAGCTGCAATGTCATTTCCGCTGTAATTTACCACGACATTATATCCCGATTTTGCAAGCCTTACTGCAACCGCCCTGCCGATACCCCTTGACGCACCGGTTACAAGTGCTGTTTTCCTTATATTATCACTCATTTTTTAATCTCCTTAACTGTTTTATCAAGCGAATCCAAGTCTTCGACATTCAATATTTTTATATCCTTATTTATCTTTTTTATGAAGCCGCTTAATGTCTTTCCGGGACCTACTTCCACAAAGGTATCCACACCGTTTTCTATCATATATTCTACGGACTGCATAAAGCGAACCGATGATTTTATCTGCCTTACCAGCAAACTTTTTATATCATCGTCCGATGTCGTTCCGCATACGTTATACACCACCTTTATTTCAGGTCTTTTTATCTCATATCCCGACAACAGCTCATCAAGCTTTACACTCGCATCATTTAAAAGTGATGAATGAAAAGCTCCGCTCACATTAAGCTTAATACACTTCGCCTTTTTTTCTTTTAACTTACTTATCGCCTCATCAAGTGCCGCCATTTCCCCCGTTATCACTATCTGTGCCGGAGAATTGTAGTTGGCTATTTCACAAATTCCGGATTTTACATCGTCTAAAGCAGCTTTTATTGTATCTATATCCGCTCCCATCACAGCCGCCATTCCGGTTGTGCCCTTGGGAAGCGCCGTTGCCATTATCTTTCCTCTTTTTGACACGATGTTCGGTATGTCCTTATAAGAAAAAGTGCCTGCATAGGTTAAGGCGGAGTATTCTCCAAGGCTTAAGCCCGCCACATATTCGGGAACTATTTTTTCCGCACGTAAAGCCTCGGCTATGGCAAGAGATGTGGCAACTATACAGGGCTGTGCAAACTCGGTATTGTCCAAGTCCTCTTTCGGACCTTTAAAACAGATATTTTTTAAATCAAAGGGCGTTTCAAATGAATCATATATTTCTTTACTCTCTTTACGATTCTCATAAAAGTCAAGACCCATTCCCACTTTTTGGCTTCCCTGACCTGCAAATACAAAAGCTGTGCTCATAAAATTCTCCAATCAAAAATCATAGTTTTTAAGATAATCTCTTTTTTCTTTTGCATCATTCATTATGTATTCTATAATGCTTTTCACGCTTCCGGTTTTTTTGCATATTCCGGCTATCTGCCCCATCATAACGGAGCCGTTTTGAGTGTCTCCCTCAAATACTGCTCTTTTAAGAGAGCCTATTGTAAGCTTTTCTATTTCCTCTTGGGACATACCCTCTTTTTCAAGCTTTAAACACTGCCTTGTCATCTGATTTTTTAAAGCCCTGACAGGAGAGCCCAAGGTTCTGCCGGTCACCGTTGTAGAGGTGTCGTTAGCCTTTAATACGGCTGTCTTGTAATTTTCATGCACGGGACATTCATCAGCTGAAAGAAGCACCGTTCCTATCTGAACGCCCGATGCTCCGAGCATTATTGCCGCATTAAAACCTCTTCCGTCCGCTATGCCTCCTGCCGCAATCACCGGAATATTAACGGCGTCAACCACCTGCGGTACAAGTGCCATAGTGGTGAGCTCACCTATATGCCCTCCTGCCTCACAGCCCTCCGCTATAACAGCGTCAGCTCCGGATTTTTGCATCATTTTAGCCAAAGCGACAGATGCTACAACGGGAATTACCAAAGTACCCTTTTCTTTAAGTCTTTCCACATATTTAGCGGGATTCCCCGCACCCGTTGTCACAACGGACACGGGATTTTCTATTAAATATTCCATAATTTCGGGAGTATGCGGATTCATAAGCATCACATTTACACCGAACGGCTTGTCGGTCAAAGACTTGCACTTTTCAACCTGTGATTTTAAATCATCAGGATTTAAAGCTCCGCCTGCTATTAAGCCTAAACCGCCGGCATTAGATACGGCAGCTGCAAGTTCCGCAGTTGCAATATTAGCCATTCCTCCCTGAATAATGGGATATTTTATACCTAATAATTCATTTATCATAATTATATTGATTACCTCCCGTCATTAAAATTCTATTAAAATTGAGCCCCACGAAAGACCCCCTCCGAATCCTAACAGCAATACTCTGTCGCCCTCTTTGTACATGCCGTTTTCATGAGCCTCACAAAGGGCAAGCGGCACACTTGCGGAACTTGTATTGCCGTATTCCGAAAGATTAATAAAAAATTTTTCCATGGGAAGCCGTGTCCTTTTTGCAATGGCTTCTATTATACGCAAATTTGCCTGATGGGGTACGACAAAATCTATATCCTCGGTTTTAATGCCCGCCTGTTCAAGTATTCTGTCTATAGCATCATCATTAGCCCTTAAGGCAAATTTAAATACCTCATCGCCTTTCATTCTCGTAAAGCCTGATTCAACAGTCCTGTTGTTCATATTCACATTGCTTTTGACCCCCTTTAGGCTCAGCCACCTGTCATCACCCTTACAATTCGTATAAAAATACATTTCTTTATCGGTTTCCGTCTTTTCCAAAACCACCGCACCTGCGGCATCGCCGAATAATATACAGGTGCTCCTGTCCGTAAAATCGGTTATCCTGCTGACAGTTTCCGCTCCTATTACAAGAGCTCTTTTATGAAAGGAATTAAGCATTGCCGCTGCGGTTTTAAATGCAAATATAAATCCCGTACAGGCAGAATTTAAGTCAAATGCCGTGACGTCGGAATCCGATATGCCGAGGTTTTTTTGAACCATACATGCAATGGACGGTGTCATCTGATCGGCGGTGACGGTAGAACAGATAATCAAATCAATATCACAAGGAGCAAGATTTGCATCTTCAAGAGCCATTTTTGCGGCATCTGTCGCAAGAATACTCACTCCCTCGTCGCCTATTCGTCTTTTCTTTATACCTGTTCTTTGTACTATCCATTCATCATTTGTATCAACAAATTCTTTTAAATCGTCATTTGTTACCACCCTTTTCGGGAGTGCCTTTCCATAGCCTGAAATTTTTAAATTTTTCATTTATATCTTCCTATTTTTCTATATTTTTCATACCTGTTCTCTATGATTTCTTCAATATCCTTTGTCTTTAAATTTATAAGAGCATTATAAATCGCCCTATCAAGACTGTCAAAAACCTCTTCCTTATTCTCGGAAATACTTCCTACCTTCTCCTTTATTACCTCATCCACCACATTTAACTGGTAAAGGTCGTCGGCAGTCAATTTCATCAATTCGCTCGCCTCTTTTGCCCTTGATACATCTTTCCAGAGAATAGTTGCGAAGCCCTCGGGAGAAAGCACGGAATATACGGCATTTTCAAGCATTATTATATGATCTCCCACGCTTAGGGCAAGTGCTCCTCCGCTTCCGCCCTCTCCTATAACTACACATATAACTATAGTTTTTAAAGCCGAAAACTCATATAGACATTTGGCTATAGCCTCCGCCTGACCTCTTTCCTCCGCCCCTCTTCCGGGATAGGCTCCCGACGTATCCACTATAGTAATTATAGGTCTTTTAAATTTTTCCGCCTGCTTCGCAAGCCTTAATGCCTTTCTGTACCCCTCGGGGTTGCTCATTCCGAAATTTCTCTTGATATTTTCGTTAATGTCTTTGCCCTTTGCCTGTGCAAGAACGGTAACAGGAATGCCGTGAAAATAACCTATCCCTCCAATCAGAGCCGCATCATCACCGAAACACCTGTCTCCATGTAATTCTATAAAATCATCGAAAAGATTTTCTATAAAATCAGCCGCCTTGGGTCTGTCAAAACGTCTGGCAAGATAGACCCTGTCCCAAGAGGTAAGACTTCTGAATGCTTTCCTTTTTTGCTTAATTATACTGTTTTTTATTTGAGCGATTTTAATATCAAGCCCATCTTTTATGTACTCTTTCATCTGCTCTTCAAGATTTTTTATGATAGACTCCTGCTCTCTTAAATCCATTTTTCACCTCATTTATAGCCGTGCATTTTAAGCAGCTTTACTATATTTTCTTTTAATTCACTTCTTTGCAGAATTATGTCGATAAAACCCTTTTCCTGAACAAATTCACTTTTCTGAAATTCCGGCGGAAGAGTTTCATTTATTGTTCTTTCTATTACCCTTTTACCTGCAAAACCGACTATGGCATCAGGCTCCGCTATTATTATATCGCCGAGCATCGCAAAGCTTGCACTCACGCCCCCTGTCGTGGGATTGGTAAGCAGGGTGATGTACAACAGTCCTAAATCGCTATGCCTCTTAATTGCGGCACTCGTCTTTGCCATCTGCATAAGAGATAATATTCCCTCCTGCATTCTCGCTCCTCCGCTGGTTGTGGCTATAAGCAAAGGCAGTCTTCTTTCCGTGGCAAATTCTACAAGCCTTGTTATCTTATCTCCGACAACAGTACCCATAGAACCCATTAAAAAATGGCTGTCCATAATCGCTGCGGCTATTTTTATTTCGTCCATTAATCCGGTTCCGCACACAACCGCCTCTTTAAGTTTTGTACTTTGTTTCGCATTTTTAAGCTTGGCACCGTATTCAAGCTTATCAAACATAGGTGTAGGCATAGGAGTTTCCATATTTTCAAACAATTCTTCAAAAGTATTTTCATCAAAAAGCTGTTTAATCCTGTTCTCCGTATTTAATCTGATATGATAATTACATTTAGGGCAAACATAATAATTGTTTGAAAACTCACTGATACTCGCCTTATAATTACAATCGGGACAGCTTTTAATTATAGCATTTGTTTCATTTTTACCGTCGGAGGTTTTTATATTTTTTTCAAAATCTTTTCTTAAAATTTCCTCAGAGAAAAATTTCATCAACCTGTTTTTTCTATCTGAAAATGACTTCAGCATTATTATTAAGCTCCTTTATAAATTTGTCTACAAAGCCCGTATTATATCTTCCGCTGATAAACTCTTTTGAATACATAAGAAAATATTGAAATTCTATATTATTTTCTATATCGTCAATTATCAGCTCCTCAAGGGCAACCCTCATTTTTCTTATGCAGGAAGCCCTGTTTTTATCCCAAACAATAAGTTTCAGCAACATTGAGTCATAAAACGGAGGAATTTTATAACCGTTATAAAGGGCTGTTTCTATTCTTACATCTTTTCCTCCCGGCAGCTGCAAAAATTTTACGGTTCCTGCACAGGGAGCAAAGTTTTTAGATACATCTTCCGCATTTATTCTGCATTCTATGGC
>CAUUFM010000032.1:0-9386 GCA_963544505.1 uncultured Lachnospiraceae bacterium
CAAAGGTTTCTATTTCCGGTGCTATATCCATATGTACCTCTCCGGAGGTATAAAAGCATATACCGGAAGCACTGTCCGATAATATAAGTCTTCCTTTATCCTCAATCACTCTACCCAAATTTGTTAAATTATCGTACATTTTACCTCCTAATGTTCATACAATTTCGATACCGCTTTGATTAAATTAGATTAGCATAATTATCTGTACATTTCAATAGTTATTGATGAAACTCCTGAATTGAATGACTGAATTTTTCTGTTCCGAACAACTACTTTGATTTCATCACATTTATTTTGAAAATGCTACGGCACTTAATTGTATTCCTAAATCTCAATTTCTAAAATTAAATACTTGATTTTTTTCAACAAAATAGTTACAATAATAGTCTAAGTTTTGTAAAAAAGAGGAATTGATGTGTCTTTAATGAACAGGTGTACAGTAAGAAACTATCTTGATTTTTCTATGATAGCTTTCCCGAACAGCATAGAAACCCTGACCTTTACAGAGGAATTTACAGGAGAATTACCGGCTCTAAATGATTTTACCAATCTAAAAGAGCTTTTTATTTGTACACCTATTTTTTGGGAATACCTATCAAAACTTGAGCTGCCCTATTTGGAAAACCTTGAGTTCGCAGTTGATGACTCTAAAGAGGTCTGTACTTTAAATTTCCCGAGCCTTTTAAGCTTAAGCATTAATAATGTTTCAAAAAAAAATTTAACCCCTATTGAAAAGGTCATCAGTTCAAATATATTAACAGGTTATGACTTTTCTAATATGAAAAGTCTTAAAACTCTTAAATTATCCTACTTTTTAGGATTTGATTTTAATAAAACAAAATTCTCAAAATCTTTGGAAAATTTAGAAATAACCAATTCTGAAATTCAAAATGTTGATTGGTGCCTTGCCGTAAAAAACCTCACAAAACTGGTGCTTGATAACAACTCAATCAGTAATGTACACCTGTTGTCATATATGCCCCGTCTTAAGCACCTGTCGCTACAAAATAATGATATAACAGATGCAATAGAACTGACTAATATTGAAAACCTTAATCATCTTAATTTACTTGGAAACCCTATAAAAAATGAAAATAAATTAAGACAGGTTTCCAATATTGACACCTTAATTGTAAACACTGAAGACTTGGAGCTTAAAGAGCTTGAAGAGCTTGCAAACAGCCTTAATGAAAAATCTGATGAATTTATGTTTAACTATAACAGGTTTGCAAAAAATCGCTCCGCTTTTATTCAAATACAGGATTTAAAGGAAAAAGAAACAGATTTTGAATTAAGAAGACAGATAAACTGTCAAAGAAATTTTGAATATCACTTTGACAGAATAGACCCGTTTATCTACACTTATAATCATTACACAAGTAATTATAAAAGTCTTTTCATAAAATTTGCCGTAAAATCAGGAGATAATCTGATAATAAAAAACACTATGAAAGACAAGATTGAAAAAGAAAAAATTCTTGAAGAAAAAGGAATTTCAAGCACTTTTAAATCAAAAGCGGGGGTTTTGCTTTTAGCAAGTAACACAGGGCTTTATAAAATAAGCTTAGAGAAAACACAGGGCTGCGGAAAACTGAATTTTAACAATATCCAAATAAATGACAGACTGCAAACTGTTCTAATCAGATCCACAATTCTCACAGTATGCAAAACAGGAATAAAATCGGAGGTGCTGAATAACGACTATACCGTAAATATTTCAAATATTTACGGTAACAAAATAGACAGTAGCGTATCTCTCGGTGTGACGATTGCAATCTATTCTCTAATCAAAAATATAAAAATACCTAATGATACGGTTATTTATTCACATCTGAATACAAGAGGCGGTTTAAAAAATATAGAAATCAAAAAACATATATTAAATCTTTTAGACAAGATAGGCATATCAGATGTAATAATAGGTAAAAGCACACAAAAGGCTCTAAGCCTTATCACAGAATCTATGGAACTTAATTTAAAACTTCATATCTGTAATAAAATTGAAGATATTATTAAATATATCTCAATGAAATAATATGCCGTGTATGGATATATTAAAGAGCAAGCTCTTATATAGGCACACACGGCATATTATTTTAATAAGCATTCTATCTTAAATTTTATTTCATTTTTTTCTGATTTCTACAATCAATATTTTCACACAATAACATCTTGCCCTTTCGCAACATTAATGAACCGCATTTTTCACATTTATTGTTAGTGGGCATTTGCCAAGAGGTATAGTCACATTCAGGATAGGAAATACAGCCATAAAAAGGTCTGCCTTTCTTCGTTTTTCTAATTACTATATCTTGTCCGCATTTAGGACAGGCAACACCTATTTTTTCAAAATAAGGCTTGGCATTTCTACATTCGGGGAAGCCGGGACAAGCTAAAAATTTTCCGTGAGGTCCATATTTTATTACCATCTGTCTTCCGCATTTTTCGCAGAACTCGTCACTCAACTCTTCTTCTACTTTA
This sequence comes from uncultured Lachnospiraceae bacterium, assembly GCA_963544505.1. GTDB lineage: Bacteria > Bacillota > Clostridia > Lachnospirales > Lachnospiraceae > CAUUFM01. The sequence goes on from CAUUFM010000032.1 coordinate 2,482, forward strand.
ATATTTTCTATCTCATCTTTTGCTTTATCTACGCTGTTTTTAAGTTTTGGATAAAATTTTCTTAATATGTCTTTCCATTCCGCTCTCTCATCTTCTATCTTATCGAGTTCCTCTTCAAGCTTTGCGGTAAACTTTATATTCACTATATCTGAAAAGGATTTCTCCATTATTCCGTTTACCACCTCTCCTAATTGAGAAACATAAAGACATTTGTTTTCTTTTACAACATAACGTCTGTTTATAAGAGTGTAGATTGTAGGAGCATAGGTACTCGGTCTGCCGATACCCTGTTCCTCCAATTCTTTAACAAGACTTGCCTCTGTATAATGAGCGGGAGGTTGAGTAAAATGTTTGCTTTCTTTCAGCTTTTCAAGAGTCAGCTTAGTATCCTTTGAAATATTACTTAATAGCGTATTAAGTTGATTTTCTTCCTTTTCTTCATCTTTGTAAACAGCTAAAAATCCTTCAAATTTAAGCTTGGAGGCACCTAATTTAAAAATATACTCATCATCAGCCGATATGCTGATTGAAATATTATCATAAACGGCACTTGCCATCATAGAAGCCACAAATCTTGTCCAAATCAGATTATACAGTCTAAATTGATCCCTTGATAAGCTGTCCTTTACAACAACAGGATTAAGCTCTACATTAGACGGTCTTATAGCCTCGTGAGCATCTTGTATTTTTGCAGATGATTTTTTTGAATTGATATGTTTTGAAACATATTTATCCGAATAATTTTCAGAAATATATTTTTTAGCATCAGCCACAGCCTCATCAGATACTCTAACCGAGTCTGTTCTTAAATAGGTAATAAGACCGACAGTTCCATATCCCTTTATATCCACTCCCTCATACAGCTGTTGAGCAAGACTCATAGTCTTTGAGGTTGAAAAATTAAGTCTTTTAGAAGCTTCCTGCTGCAAGGTACTCGTAGTAAAAGGCAAAGGAGATTTTTTAATTCTCTCCGATTTTTTAATTTCATCTACTTTATAATTTGCCCTTTTCAATTTTTTAAGCAAATCAAGTGTTTCTTTCTCGGAATTTAATTCAACAGCTCCTTTTTTATTTCCGTAGAATTTTGCCGTTAAAGATTTTTTCTCATTTTCCGGATTCAATACAGCATCAATATTCCAGTATTCTTTAGGAATAAAATCATTTATAAGGGCTTCTCTGTCACAAATTATCTTTAACGCCGCAGATTGAACCCTGCCTGCACTAAGCCCTCTTTTTACCTTACTCCACAACAAAGGGCTGATACTATATCCGACCAATCTGTCAAGTATTCTTCTGGTCTGTTGCGAATCCACTAACGCCTTATCAATTTTTCTTGAATTATCAATAGAGTTTTTAACCGCATTTTTGGTTATTTCATTAAAAGTAATTCTTTTATAATCATTATCATTTAAATTAAGTGCATTTAATAAATGCCACGATATAGCCTCTCCCTCTCTATCAGGGTCAGTTGCAAGATAGACTATATCAGCTTTTTTAGCAGATTTTTTTAAGTTGGAAATAAGATTTCCCTTGCCTCTTATAGTAATGTACTTAGGCTCAAAATCATTATCTATGTCTATTCCTAAAGTACTCTTAGGCAAATCTCTTACGTGCCCCTGACAAGCCATTACATCGTAATTGCTGCTCAAAAATTTTTTTATTGTTTTTACTTTTGCCGGTGACTCAACAATTATCAGCTTTTTTGACATATTTCCCCTCAACATTCACTAAAACGAAATCTTAAGTTAAAACAATGTTTTACAGCCTATTTCCTTATAAAGCTTCCGCAACTTACCTGAGAGATTAAGCCCATCAGTTCCAATCTGGCACAAATACTGCTTACCTTATATGCCGGTAATTTGGTTGCAAGAACCAGTTCATCTGTAGAAACATCATCAAAATATATCATACTATACACTAAATTGTCCTCCGTTTCAAGTACCATAGTATCTTTTTTTGTTTCCAAATTATTTTTATTTTTAAAAATAGGAAAATTATTGAGCGATAAAGCCGTCAAAATATCATCAGCAGTTGTCGCTACCTGTGCCCCCTGTGATATAAGCCTGTTGCAGCTATAGCTTAAAACATCATTAATTCTTCCCGGTACGGCAAAGACCTCCTTGCCTTGATTCAAAGCATAATCCACTGTAATTAAACTGCCGCTTCTTTGCTTTGCTTCCACTACAAGCACAATGTCTGAAAGTCCGCTTATTATCCTGTTTCTTAGCGGGAAATGCCAAGCATTCCCTTTTTCACCAATAGGATATTCTGAGATCACACAGCCCTTCTCTTTTAAATCATTGTATAATTTCAATGATGAAGCAGGATAACAGACATCTATGCCTGTGCCTAATATAGCGGCACTGTATCCTCCGGAATTAAGTGCTGCCGTCTGAGAAATTGAATCTATCCCGTATGCCATTCCGGATATTATCTGTATTCCGTTGAATGCCAGATCCGAAGCTATCCTTGTTGCACAGTTTCGTCCATAGGAACTACAGGTTCTTGCTCCTATTATAGCCACACTCGGTATGTTATCATCAGGAAGCTTACCCATATAAAATATACCGAACGGAGCATCTTCTATACATTTAAGCTTATACGGATATTCATCATCATATACAGTAATAAAATTAATATCGGAGTTTTTTAATTTTTCATAGCTGCCCTTAACATTATAATCAGCTCTTGTCTTAAAAAATATATCTATTTCATTTTTTGTTAATATATTAGTTTTTTCTAATATGTTTTGACTTGTAAAATAGAGGTTTTCAGCATTTTTATAAAATTTTATTAATTGATTCAGCTTATTACTTCCTATCCTGGTTAAATGGGTTAAAAAGTATTCATATGCCCTTAATTCAGTCAAAAATATCACCTCCAATATTTAAAATCAAGTGTTCTATAAAACAAAGCCTCTGAAATATGCTCTTCTTCTATTGCCGCACTATCATCTGCATCTGCTATCGTTCTGGCAACCCTTATTATTTTATGATAGCCTCTTGCTGTGAGCTGATATTTATCAAATGCCGTATTTATTATCTCTTTTGCATTCTTTGTCATCTTACAAAATTTTTCAAAATCATTCGGCAAAATTTGTGAGTTAAATTCGTAATCCGTATTCTTAAATCTTTCCTTTTGAATCTTATGAACCTTAGCCACTCTCTTTGATATATCTATTGAGCTTTCTTCTGATACATCTTTTTTATTTAAATCATCTATTCCTATCTTTTTTGCCTCCACACAAATGTCTATCCTGTCAAGCATAGGTCCGCTGATTCTATTTAAATATTTATTCACCTCATTTTCGTTACAATTACATCTGTTCCTATCGGGAAAATATCCGCAAGCACAGGGATTCATCGCCGCTATCAGCTGAAAATTAGCCGGATAGGTGTATTTCCCTAATGCTCTTGAAATAGATATTTTCTTATCTTCCATAGGCTGTCTTAATATTTCCAATGTTCTTGATTGAAATTCGGGAAACTCGTCTAAAAATAACACTCCATTATGTGATAAACTCACCTCTCCCGGCATTGGAAATCTGCCTCCGCCTGCCATTGCCTGAGCCGAAACTGTATGATGTGGAGCCCTGAACGGTCTTTTTAAAATCAAGGGTCTATCTTCTTCTATCATTCCACAAACGCTGTAAATCTTTGATATTTCTATACTTTCTTTAATAGAAAGAGTCGGCAAAATACTCGGTATTCTTTTTGATATCATTGATTTACCGCTTCCGGGAGACCCTACCATCAAAAGATTATGTCTACCTGAAGCCGCTATCTCCACCGCCCTTTTTACCGTAGCTTGCCCCGATACATCTTTAAAATCTTCAAAATCATTTACACCTGTTTTTTCAATGTACTCATTTATATCAAATATTGTAGGTTCTATCCTTTTTTTATCATTTATAAAATCTACCGCTTCTCTTAAATCATCTACTCCTATTATATCAAGTTTCCCCGTGACAGCCGCTTCTTTTGCATTTATCTTAGGCAGGATTATTCTTTTAAATCCCTCATTATATGCCATATCTGCAATCGAAAGTACTCCATTTAATTTCCTTAATTTACCGTTCAGTCCAAGCTCGCCTATTATTAATGTATCATTCAGGTTATCTAACCTTAATTCCTCCATACAACCAAGAATTGCTGTTGCAATAGGCAGGTCGAAATAATTGCCTCTTTTATGCAAATGTGCAGGAGCTAAATTTACAGTTATCTTTTTTATCGGAAAATCAAAGCCCATATTAATCATTGCGGTAATCACCCTGTCCTTTGCTTCCCTTACCTCTGACGCAAGTCCTCCAATCATATTAAACATCGGCATTCCGTTCCTGATATCACATTCAACTATTATTTTAACTCCATTTATTCCGCCAATCATTGCGGTATTAATTTTGCAGAACATATAATCACCACTTAAAAATTTGGCTAACCTTATCGGATATGCCGAAATTTCCGGCATATAGCATTAATTTTTCCTGATTTTTAAATTGATATTTTTTATAAGAATTAACTAATAATAATGTTGTAACAATGCTGAAATTATCACGAATTAAAATATCACAAATACTTCTTTCCACATCATAACAGTATATCTTATTATTCAAATTGCCCGATACAATAAGTCCGATTCTGAAATGCTCGGTCATACAATAATTAATATCAATCATATTAAAATAATCGATAATTGACTTTGAATTTTCGCTAATAATATTGTTGTTACATAAGGTTAGATGAATTATCTGACCGGGATTGGTATGGAAACGATTTAGATAGAGAGCTGTTTCATAAGAAAAAATAGAATTTTTATAAGAGCTGTTAATTACAGACAGCTTATCTGAATTTATATTTTTTATCAAATCTAAATTCCGATTAAGCACAGTATTAGACCGGCGATACATAACAAAAACCTCCTTATTAAAATAGGAAGCTTAAAATAAATGAAATCCGACAAAATACAAAAAACTAACTGATATTATATTAACACATATTTTTGCAAAATCAATTTAATAAAACATATATAACAATTTGTCACAAAAAAATTAATCTAAGTAATTGTACATAAAAAAGCTTAGATTAAAATCTAAAATTCTAATCTAAGCTTTTTATTAAATAAAACCATACTCATTTAATGCAAATTCTATTCCATTATCCTCCAAGTCCTTTGTGCAATAATCCGCTAAATCTTTCAAAGAATTACAAGCGTTGCCCATCGCAATTCCAAGTCCTACCGTTTCAATCATTTCCAAATCATTATTACTGTCACCGAACGCCACGGTATCCTCAATATCCATTTTGTAATAATCCAAAACCTCATTTACGCCTAAAGCCTTAGTTAAACCCTTTTGCATCAAATCGCAATAAATCCCCATATCACTTAGGACCATTTGAAAATCGTTCTCCGTCATCTTTATCATTTTATCCTTATCGGTATCCTTACTGAAAAGACAACCAAGCTTATTAACAAAGGATTGATTTCTGATATAAGGTCTAAATTTATCTATATTCCAGACGTCAGGATAAATTTTACAACGCTCCGTTATCATATCTTTATATTTTTCATCGTAATATAGCAATTCAGGCCCCTCATAAATAATGCAAGAATCAAAAGAATTAATAAAAATATCTCTTGCAAGTTCTAATTGAGCATCATTTAATAATATGTTTTTAATTATTTGACCGTTTATCTCGATATATGAGCCGCAACCCGCCACATAGCCGTCAAAACCTATATCTCTAATTATATTATCCACATTGCCCATTGAGCGTCCCGTATTTATGAATGCTAAATGCCCGTTTTCTCTTAATTTCCTGATAGCATTCACCGCACTTTGCGGTACACCTATCCTCGTACGGAATAAGGTTTCATCTATATCAAAAAAAACTATTTTTTTCTTCATTTTCATATCCTCATTTTATATTAATTAACTGAATATCGCTCTGGCAGTAGCCCCACAAGGTAATGCCAAATTCAAATCTTTTACAGACTTTACGGGAAGTCCTATTTCATCAGATACAATTTTTACATTATATTCTTTTAATGATAATCCGAGTATGTAATTCATTACAGATGCGGATAGCCCTGTGGTATAAGAGTTTATTATGAAAAACAAAGGCTTTTCGCTTAAAATCTTCACACACTCCTCTACAAGAAAATGAACGCAGTCTTCAAGTTTCCATAATTCCTTATTAGGTCCTCTGCCGTAAGACGGCGGATCCATTATAATTGCATCATATTTTTTGCCGCGTCTTTGTTCCCTTTGAACAAATTTCAGGCAATCATCTACAATATATCTGATATTAGCATCTTTTAAACCGCTAATCAAAGCATTTTCCTTTGCCCAAGCCACCATTCCCTTTGAAGCGTCCACGTGAGTAACCTTAGCTCCCGCCTTTGCACAAGCCACAGTTGCTCCGCCCGTATATGCAAAAAGATTTAATATTGATATTTCTTTCCTTTTTGAATTTTTTATAAGTTCAGCGGCAAATTCCCAATTAACAGCCTGTTCCGGAAAAAGTCCGGTGTGCTTGAATCCGAGCGGTTTAAGCTTAAAAGATAAATCATTGTAGCTTATTTGCCATTCCGATGGAAGATTCCTGTTTTCCCAAAATCCTCCGCCCTTATTGCTTCTGACATATCTTGCAGAAGCCTTTTTCCAACAATCCTTATTATCAGAAGAATGCCAAATGACCTGCGGATCGGGTCTGATTAAAATATAATCGCCCCATTTTTCAAGTTTTTCTTTATTATCGGTATCAAGTACCTCATAGTCTTTCCATTTATCAGCTATCCACATAAATCCTCCTATACCGATAAAACAAGCCTTAATCATATTTAAATCAGAGTTTTATTCTATAGCATATAATAATAATTGTCAACTGATTAAAAATATAAGCTTT
>CAUUFM010000033.1:0-9312 GCA_963544505.1 uncultured Lachnospiraceae bacterium
GCCCTTGATAATGATTTTACAGATACAATAAATTCTTCTGCAAAGAAAACCATAGTGGTAGGCGACAGATTTCCGTTCAGATATTTAGCAGATGCCTACGGATTAAAGTATTATGCCGCATTTACAGGCTGTTCCGCCGATACGGAAGCAAAACCTGCAACCATAGCATTTTTAATAGATAAGGTGAAAGAAGAGAATATAAATACAGTCTTTACCATAGAGATGTCCGATGCAAAGATAGCGGATTCCATATGTGAGGCTACAGGTGCAAAGAAAGAAATATTACATTCAGCACATAATTTAAGTCAGGAAGAAGTAAACGCAGGGTTAAATTATATTAAGCTTATGCAGGATAATCTGGCAAAATTAAAGGTGGCACTTAACTGATGAGTTTGATAAAATGTAAAAATCTCACATTGGCATATGATAAAAAAATAATAATAGATAAATTGAGTTTTGAAATAAACTCAGGCTCTTACCTGTGTATAGTCGGTGAAAACGGCACAGGTAAAAGCACACTTATAAAAGGCTTGTTGGGTTTAAAAAAGCCCAACGGCGGAGAGTTAAGCCTTAATGAAATTAAAAACGGCGAGATAGCCTATTTGCCGCAAAAAAGTGATATTCAAAGAGATTTTCCGGCAAATGTCGAAGAGATAGTATCATCGGGATACCTTATAAGGCTTAAACACAGATTATTTTTTAATAAAGCTGACAGGAAGATAATTTATGATTATATGAATCAGTTCGGACTTGAAAAAATGGCAAAAACTCCGTTTAAAAGTCTATCCGGAGGACAGCAGCAGAGGGTCTTAATAGCAAGGGCTTTATGCTCAGGGGCGAGGCTTATTATATTGGACGAACCTACGGCAAGCCTTGATCCTATTATAGCAGGCGAATTGTACGAGCTGATTTCACATTTAAATAAAACGCATAATATTACGGTGGTTATGGTTTCGCACGACTTGGAACCTGTACTCAAATATGCCACACATATACTGCAATTAGGTACAAAGGGATATTTTTATGCCGGAAAAGAAGAATATATGAACAGTGATATGGGACGTGCCTATATAACATTAAAGAAGGAAACTTAAATGATTGATTTATTACAGGAAATGATGACCTATCCTTTTATGGTAAGAGCCTTTGTGGTAGGTCTTATAGTGGCTGTCTGTGCCGCAATGCTTGGTGTCGGAATGGTACTTAAACGTTATTCTATGATAGGGGACGGATTATCTCACGTGGCTTTCGGCTCTTTAGCCATAGCTACCGCACTACATTTAAGCCCTATTTTTGTATCAATGCCGATAGTTTTGGCAGCCGCATTTTTGTTGCTTAGAATTAATTCAAACAGCACGATAAAGGGAGATGCAGCCATTGCAATTATATCCACAGGCTCACTTGCCGTTGGAGTGATGAGCCTTTCTATGAGCGTCGGAATGAATACAGATGTGTGTAATTATCTGTTCGGTTCTATTTTAGGTGTCAGAAAGGGTGAGATGATTTTGACTGTAATTATAGGAATAGCCGTAATTATCACCTTTATTTTAACCTATAACAGACTGTTTGCAATCACCTTTGATGAAACCTATGCAAGAGCGACCGGTATAAATGTGGACAGATATAATGCTCTGCTGTCATTACTCACAGCATTTATTATAGTTTTAGGTTTAAGAACTATGGGAGCATTGCTAATATCAAGTATGATTATTTTTCCTACATTGTCGGCTATGAGGGTCTGTAAGAGTTTTAAGGCTGTGGTGGTTTTTTCAGCAGTAATTTCCGCAATCTGCTTTATTTCAGGGCTTTTAATATCCTATGCCTTTTCTACACCTACAGGAGCAAGTGTAGCCATACTTAATATTATAGTTTTTATAATATCGACAATATTAGGGTTGTTAAAAGGCTGAAATTATCTCAGCTCGTCAAGGAAACCCGACGGAATTTTATCTTTTGAATGAATGAACCTCGGAACTGTTAAAAACAGGTTGTCTATCGCTCTTGTCATACTCACATAAAATAAACGGCGTTCTTCTTCCAAGCTTTTTTTATCGAATTTTATTTTACTCTTATTCGACTTATTTTTAGAATAGGGGATATTTCCGTCAATGCAGTTGATGATAAAAACATTTTTAAATTCCAGTCCTTTGGCGGAATGAAAGGTTGAAACGGTGACAGAGTTTTTGTTACTGAAATCAGTCTTGATTTCCGCCAATTTTTTTGTGTAATCATCTATAAATGAAAAAACCTCTTCAAAGGTTGCGAACTTATCAAAAATCTCTTTTAATTCCAATGCCTGTTCATACAGTTCATCAAATGAGAGATTATTGTCTTTTGCATACCTTATTAAATGCTCTCTGTAATTTATGGTATTAAGTATATAATCTATTGCAGGAGCCGGTTTTAATGAAGAAAGGAATTTCAGATTGTCAATTAAGCTCACAACATTATAAAACACCCAGTCCTTAAGCACTACTCTTTCTTTTAAGTCTGCAAGGTCAATTATAGGCTCTTTAAGCCATTCTCTTTTTATGTATCTCAACGGTTTATTCATTACACGAATAAGGTGCGAGCGTTCTACAGTCTTATTTACCCCGTATTTATAGGCAAGGTTTAAATATGCTAAAATATCAAGTGCAACAAGGCCGGTAAAAATATTGCTTGCACGCTCTCTTGAAGAAAATGCAATATTGTTTCTAATCAGTTCGCTTATAAGACTTTCAGTTTCTTTATTAGTTCTTGCAAGGATTGCAAAATCACTATAATTATATCCATTTTTTGTCATATCCTTTATCTTATCTATGATGTAACGGTTCTGTGAATTCTGATTATCAACATTTACTATTTTTGCATAACTTTTGGAATCACTGCCGGTGGATATTGATTTATTATATCTTTCCTTATTATGCTTTATTAATTTATTGGAAAGTTTTACAATCAGCCCTCCCGATCTGTAATTGGTATCTAAGGTGATTAGTCTTGTATTTTTAAAATCCCTTTCAAAATTAAGCATTATAGAAGGATTTGCCCCCCTAAACGAGTATATGCTCTGGTCATCGTCACCCACCGCAAAGACATTATTTAAAGGATGGGCAAGCAGACGGATTATTTTGTATTGCATTTCGCAAATATCCTGAAATTCGTCCACCAATATGTATTTGAATTTATTTCTGCAATAAAAAACACTCTCTTCATTGCTTAGTAACAGCCTATAGCAGTATAGCATAAGATCGTCAAAATCAAGGAGTCTTCTTGATTTAAGATATGCCTGATATTCCTCATAAATCAGAGTGGAATATTTTGAATATTCTATATTTTTTAATTCTTCTTTTTTTATTGCCCCTGTTTTTATCCCTGAAATAAAGAGAAGAGCCTGTTTTATAAAATCATTTTTATTATCAATTTCAAGCTTAAATTTCTTTATTATATTGTCGATACATTCAAATTGCAGGGTCTCGGATATCAGATTATCCGCCGTAAAGTTGCTGAAAGTTCTTAAAATTCTGAAAAAGAGAGAGTGCAGGGTACAAAAAGTAATACCTGAGCCTAAATCGTCAGAGAGCGAAAGATAACGCTCTTTCATATTTTTTGCCGCCGCCTTTGTAAAGGTGATTACGAGGATATTATCCGGATTTACGCCATATTTGGATATTAAGTTATAGGTTCTTTGAACTATTATCGTAGTTTTGCCGCTTCCGGGCCCCGCTATTACAAGCATCGGACCTTCAAGATGCTCTACCGCCGTTTTTTGATTTTCATTTAATTTCATAGTCTGCTACTTATTAAAAAAATACTGTCGGCAAAATTATATACGCTTATCAGTATAAAGATTATCATTCCGACATTTACGAACATAATCTTTGCTTTGTTTTTATTAGCTTCATTTGATAATAGACCTTCGTTTATTTTTATACTCCTGTAATGCAAAATCCACAGCACGATGCCGGCAATGATGAGAGCGAGGTAGATTATCAGGTACAGCATTATAATTATTATAAAAAACATATTTGTTTTACTTAAGCTCTGTATAAATAAAGGGTCTGTTGCTATGTTTTCAGATGATGTGCCGATATATTCTGAAAGCCCCGAACCTCTAAGAGCCGTCATCAAAAATATTGAAGATGAATTGATTAAAATATGCATTATAGTGCTGTATCTTAGGCGACCTGTTCTTATATAGATGTAGGAAAAACACCCACCTAAAAAGAACGCATAGAAGCTTTGAAAAAAGTTGCCGTGCATAAGGCTGAAAATACCGGCTGAAAGCAGTATTGCCACGCCCTCTCCATATTGCACCGTCCTGTCTATAAGAATTTTTCTTGTAATAAATTCTTCCATTATAGGACCTATTATTCCGACAAATATGATAAGAATAACGGGATTTACTCTCATAAAAAGTATGGACATCACGTCAAGTACCGGGATATTTGTAATTTTTGATATTATACCGTTTAATAATCTTCCTAATATATTACCCGCCGTAGATAACGGAGCAAGCATTATAAATAATTTTATAAAATCTTTGATTTTAAGCTTGTATCTTTTTATATCGGTTTTCGGCAGAGCCGACAGAATATAAATAAGGAGGGGCATCATAATAGCATATTGTATCAGAAAGCTGAAGAGCAGCTTTATATTAATATCATCACTGATAAAATTATCAGTAAGACTGACAACCGCTATAGAAAGAAATGTCAGCAGTACGGTATATACAGAAAAGGCTAAGCCTATTTTAGAAAAGGTTTTTTTGGGATTCATATTTTACTTCCTTGAATTTTAGTTTTTTTTAAAAATTTATTATTTTTATATAATATCATTAAAAGGATTTTTTCACAATATAATTTTGAAAATCGCATAAAAATCGCATAAAAACACAAAAATAGTTAAAAATTTTTGAAGAAAGTATTGACTTATTATGACAAATAAGTTATAGTTATGAACTATAAATTCTAAATTTATAAATTTATTTTGATTATCAGGAGGTGCAATGATGAAGAAAAAGTATTTGAAATTATTGGGAGTAGTTGCTGCGAGTGCGTTATTACTTACAGCTTGCGGCACCAAGAAAGAAGAAACAAACACAGATGCTAAGGGCACAACATCAACAGAGGCTTCAACAGACAATTCCGCAACAAATGCAGATATGAATGTAGCTACACCGGAGGGTAACAGAATTGTAACCAACAACTCATCTGAGCCGGGAAGTCTTGATCCCGCATTGGCACAGGGAACTCACGAGTCTTTCCCTTTAAATCACCTTTGTGCAGGTATTACCAGAGTTTCGGCTGAAGGAAAGGTTGAGAACGCTTTAGCGGATAATATAGATGTCAGTGAAGACGGTTTGACATATACCGTCACATTAAAGAAGGATTTGAAGTGGTCCGACGGTAATCCTATAACGGCTGCCGATTTTGAATTCTCATGGAAGAGAGTACTTGATCCTGCTACAGGGTCCAAATACGCATATCAGTTGTACTATATTAAGGGAGCTCAAGCTTATAACGAAGGAAACGGAAAGGCTGAAGATGTGGCTGTAAAGGCTCTTGACGACCTTACAATAGAGATAGTGCTTGAAAGTCCTACAGCATATTTTGACAGCGTTTTGGCATTCTACACATATTATCCTGTAGAAAAGGCTTTAGTGGAGTCCAATCCCGATTGGGCAAAGGATCCGGCGACCTATGTATCAAGCGGGGCATTCAAACTCACGGCTTGGGAGCATAATGCAAGGATTTCTATGGATAAAAACCCTAATTTCTACGATGCGGACAATGTAAATATCGACGGTATTGATTTTGATATTTTAGAAGATTCAAATACAGCTTGGCAGAAATTTGTATCAGGTGAATACAATGTTATTCCCGACTTGCCTGTGGAGCAGGTGGCGGCATTAAAGGAAGCTAACGATTCTCAGCTTATTATCGGAGATGATTTAGGAACTTATTACTACAACTTAAATCCGGCGGTAAAGCCTTTAAATAACATTAAGGTAAGAAAAGCTTTATCTATGGCTATCGACAGAAGCATAATTACAGACAACGTAACAAGAGGCGGACAGCTTCCGGCTACAGGTCTTGTTCCGGCAGGCTTGAATGACGATACCGGAAAAGACTTTACAGAATCAGGAAAATCATTAAATCTTGTAACCACAGATGTTGAAAAGGCGAAGCAGCTTATGGAAGAGGGCTTACAGGAAGAGGGTATGAGTGCATCTGATGTAAATCTGACCCTTTTATATAACACCAGCGAGTCGCACAAGGCTATAGCCGAGATTGTACAGCAGATGTGGAGTCAAAATTTAGGAATAAATGTTAATCTTGAAAACGTGGAATTTCAGGTTAAGCTTGATAGAGAAAAGGCAAAGGATTATGAGATTTCAAGAGCAGGTTGGATAGGTGATTATGAAGATCCTATGACGTTTATTGATATGTTTGTAACAGGCGGTACTCAAAATGACGTAAATTACAGCAATCCGGAGTATGACAGATTGGTAGCGGAGGCTAAAGCTTCTATAGACCAGAAATTAAGAATGGACAATATGAAGAAAGCGGAGCAGCTTTTACTTGAGGATGCGGCTATAGTTCCTATATATTTCTATACACGTCCTTATGCTGTAAAGCCTAATGTAACAGGTGTTTATAAGAACATTACACAGTATCCTAATTTTACATATTCAACTATTGCAAAGCAGTAATTGATAAAAACTAATTAAATTTAAGTAACTTAAGTGCAAAGTAAAAGTTAAATATTTTAACTTTTACTTTCGCTTTTAATTTGGAGATTATTATGGCAAAATATATATTGAAACGATTGATTATGGCACTTATTACGATATGGGCTATAGTCACAATTACCTTCTTTTTGATGCACGCCATACCGGGTGACCCTATAAGACAGGAGGGTAAGATGCCCAAGGTCATATATGAAAATATGAAAAAGAAGTACGGTCTTGATAAATCCACCTTTGAGCAATATATAATTTATCTTAAAAATATAGCAAGGCTTGATTTCGGGGTGTCTATGAAGTCGGATGCCGAAACTGTAAACCAGATGATTATGAGAGGCTTTCCGGTATCTGCAAGGCTTGGGCTTCAGGCACTTATTATAGCACTTATTATAGGGCCCCTGTTAGGGTGTTTTGCCGCACTTTTTCAAAACAAATGGCCCGATTATCTATCTACCGTTATAGCTATTATAGGTGTATCGGTTCCAAGCTTTGTGTTAGGGGCATTGCTGATACAGGTTGTTGCGACCAATTTCAAAGGATTTCCTGTCGGAGGCTGGGGAACGTTTAAGCATACAATACTCCCAAGCTTCGCTCTTTCATTTTTGACGATTGCCTATATGGCAAGGCTTATGAGATCAACAATGCTTGAGGTATTAAATCAGGATTATATAAAGACTGCAAGATCTAAGGGTATCAGCAAACATAAGGTGGTATTCAGACACGCTGTCAGAAATGCCGTTTTGCCTTTGATTTCCACCTTGGGTACAAGTACGGCAAATCTTATGGTGGGCAGCTTTGTAATAGAAAAAATCTTCGGTATTCCGGGAATCGGAATGTTTTTTGTACGTTCTATAAGCAATAGAGATTATCCGTTAATAATGGGAACGACTATATTTTATTCAAGCGTATTGGTAATAGCTATTTTGATTGTAGATATAGCATATACCTTTATAGATCCCAGAATTAAGGTAACATAAGGGGGTAAATGAGTGTGACGGATGCAAAGATAAAAAATGAAACATTTACAAAGGATATGTTTACGCCTATAAACAGAAATGAAAAATCGGCGGAAAAGATATCAAGACCCGTTATCAATTATTGGGAAGATGTATTTAGACGATTAAGACAAAACAAGCTGGCAATGCTCGGGCTTTCATTGATAGTTATACTTATAATAATGGCTGTTGCCGGAAGATACATAACCGGACACGGGTATCAGAGTCAGGATTATTCTCATATGAACACAAAGCCCGGAAGCCTTTATTGGTTCGGAACAGATGCCTTGGGACGTGATATTTTTACAAGAATTTGGTACGGCACCGGATATTCTTTGTTAATAGGAGTCTTTACAGCATTTTTGACCTTGGCTATAGGGGTTCTTTATGGAGGCTTTGCCGGTATAATAGGCGGCAGAGTGGATATGATAATGATGAGAATAGCGGAGATTTTTTACTCTATTCCCTATCTTTTAATTGTAATACTTTTGTCTGTGATAATGTCGCCAAAGGGTTCGGGAAGCAGCTTTTTAGTAATTATTTTGGCAATAAGCTTGTCAAGCTGGATGCCTCTTGCCATTTTGGTACGTGGACAGGTGCTTTCACTTAAACAAAACGAGTATGCCCTGGCATCGGTATCACTTGGCGGAGGCAGATGGCATATTTTAAGAAAGCATATTTTGCCCAATACTATGGGTCCGATTTTGGTTGATGTTACGCTAACAGTGCCGAGGGCGATATTTTCGGAGGCTACCTTAAGCTTTTTAGGTCTTGGAATATCTGCACCTAAGGCATCTCTTGGAACTTTGGTAAATGAGGGACTGCCGGGTATGGGAGTGGGCAATTATTATCAGATAGCGATACCGGCTTTATTTATTTCTATTATAATGTTTTCATTTAACGTACTGGGCGACGGCTTAAGAGACTCCTTAGATCCTCGTCTTAGAAAGTAGGGGGTAATATGAGCGAAAATTTATTGGAAGTAAAAAATTTACAGGTTTCTTTTAAAACCTTTTTCGGAGAGGTTGAGGCTGTAAGGGACGTAAGCTTTGATGTAAAAAAAGGTAAGACTTTGGCTATAGTTGGAGAGTCGGGCTGTGGTAAATCCGTTACGGCGGGAGCTATAATGAAGCTTCACCCCGAGCCGCCTGTGCTTTATAAGGGCGGAGAGATATTATTCGAGGGAGAAAATATATTAGAAAAGGGCGAAAAAGAGATAAATAAGTATCGCGGAAGCAAGATAGCTATGATTTTTCAAGACCCTATGACATCGCTTAATCCTACAATGAAAATAGGGGCTCAGATAGTGGAGGGCTTAAGAAAACATCAAAACGTGTCATTGGCGGAGGGTAAAAAACGTGCTATAGAGCTTTTAGAGCTGGTATCCGTGCCGCAGGCGGATAAAAGAGTCAATCAATATCCGCACGAGTTTTCAGGCGGAATGAGGCAGAGGGTTATGATAGCTCTTGCAATGTCCTGCAAGCCCTCTTTGCTTATTGCCGATGAACCCACAACTGCGCTTGATGTTACCGTTCAGGCTCAGATATTGGAGCTTATGGAGTCCATACAGAAAAAAAACGGAATGTCAAT
>CAUUFM010000034.1:0-9252 GCA_963544505.1 uncultured Lachnospiraceae bacterium
CTCGTTTCTTTAGATGTCTATTCATATATATGCAGTTTTCAATGTTCATTATTTTACACCCATTTAAAAAGGTGTAATGGACTCAAGTGGACTCGAACCACCGACCTCACGCTTATCAGGCGTGCGCTCTAACCTGCTGAGCTATGAGTCCTTAAATTATGCTGTTATATCATTATATAACGGAGAAGATGGGATTTGAACCCATGCGCCGCTATTAACGACCTACTCCCTTTCCAGGGGAGCCCCTTCAGCCAGCTTGGGTACTTCTCCAAAGTATGCTGATGTACTATATACCGTTTAGAGTTGTTACACAAGTTTAACCTCAGTAAAACCATAACCTTATTATATATTACTGTAATTTTGTTTCAAAGCGGAGAGGGTGGGATTCGAACCCACGCGCCCTTGCGGACAAACGGTTTTCAAGACCGCCTCGTTATGACCACTTCGATACCTCTCCTTGCAATACAGCCTATGTATAATAACAAACTTATTTTAATTTGTCAAGTGATTTGCAGTATTTTTTGACGAAAATTGAGTTTCGACTATCCCTCATCTTATTTCCAAACAAACCAAATAAATAAATATCCTGCCAACACTGCGGCAAATGTAAACGGAACTCCTATTTTCATAAATTGCGGAAAGCTTACCTCATAACCGTTTTTTCTAAGCAGCCCTATTCCCGCTATATTGGCGGACGCTCCGATAGGTGTGATGTTGCCGCCAAGAGTTGCTCCTATTAAAAGTCCGTAGTATAGCAAATAAGGCTCTATTTGCATCTGTGATGTAATACTCGTAATAACGGGAAGCATTGTAGCCACATATGGAATGTTATCCACAAAAACCGATATAAATACAGAGCCGAATACAATTATTGTATATAGTAAAAAAATATTATTTCCGCCGAATTTTACTATTATATTCGCAAGATCGGCAATTATCCCCTGCCTTTGTATTCCGCCTATTACCATAAATAAGCCCGCCAAGAGAAACATTGTCGCATAATCGACATTTTTTATATTCTCAATCATTATATCACTGTTTTTTGTGGCAATATACTCCCATATCACACAGACAATTCCCCAAATCAGACATATAATGCCGTTGGTAATCTCCGGCTTTTCTTTAATAAATGATGCCGCTATCAGAAACACTATATGCCCCACCATAGCAACGGTGGGTATAAAATCCTTTACCACAGTTTTTTCATTAGATGATACCTTTTCTTTATCATTTCTAAATAAGTACATCATAATCGGAACGGTGACCAAGGCTCCAAGCTCTACGGCAAAGAAAATTCCCGCTTTTTTTTGAAATATAAAAAAGTCCATAAAATCCATCTTGGCGACACTGCCGAGCATAATGGACGTGGTATCTCCGACCAATGTGGCTGCTCCCTGTAGATTAGAAGAAACGGCGATGGACACCACCATAGGAACGGGAGAAATATTAAGCTTCTTACATATGGCAAGGGCAACAGGGGCAACCATATATACCGTAGCCACATTATCAATAAATGCTGATATTATCCCTGAAAAAAGCGACATATAAATAGTCACCCACATTATGTTCGGAGCAAGGTTTAAAATATGATCCGCTATCAGATTCGGCATCTTGGATTGAATAAAATAATCCACAATGATTACCGTACCGAAAATCATAAGCAAAATATTCCAGTCAATCACCTTCCAAAATTCATTAAAAGGCAGAATTCCCGTTATAATAAAAATACCTGCCGAAATACAGGCGATAACCGCCCTTAATTTTGCGGGCAAAAAAATCATCAAAACATACATCAATATAAAAATAATGATTGCCGATATCTTTAACATAGATACTAACGCTCCTTTTTGCAGATATATTCTTATCCATTCTACACAAACAAGCTTAAATTTGCAATAGCGAAATGCAGTGTAAAAAACACTGCATTCCTGTTAAATATATTATCTAATCAACCCGTTATTTTTAAGTATTTCATAAGCTCTGCCGTTAATCAGCACTTGACAGCTCGTCAGATGACGTTCCCTGACAAACATCTCCAAGCTGATTTCTTTTTCATAATTAACTATATCATCATTTTTTAAATCCTCGATAACCGCCGTTATAATCTGCCGTATCAGCTCCTTGTCCTGAACCATTTTCTCGTCGCCTGATTTATCAAATGAATAAATCTTAATCGAATCAACCTCATCATAATCAAACAAATTCCGCCCCTGTTTTTCAGGCATACTGTTTAATACATTTACGGTTTCTCTTAAAGCACTTGAAATTGGAATATCCACAACATCATAGCCTTCATCAATCTTATAGACAAATCTTAATTCATTGGCATAATCCGACCATAATTCATTGCTTCTAAACCACTCGTTAATGCTTATACCTGCAAGATCCCTTTTCATAGCCTCATATATTTTTGAATAATACTCTTTTTTAATCTTCGTAGCGGAAGTATGAAACAGATCTTTATCATACATATAGTCATCTAAATAAATTATGCTGTCAAGCTTGTCAAAATCTCTTACAAGCACACTGTCTTTAATTCCTTTTCTAAATCCCTTTGAATTAAAAAGCTTTGTTAAAGCCTTACTTTTTTGGTCATTGTAAGAGGTATATATGGTATATGCCCTTGATACTTTGCTTTTATTTTTAAGATTATAGGTGACTTTTAAATACACAATAGTGCAATTTCCCAAATCTTCAGCTGAAACGGGCTTATTTAATGTATCCATCTTTGCCAGATTTAAAAACTCACAGGCAACACTTAAATCATCGGAAATCCTGATCCTGTTCTTTTTATATTCGTCCATACTCTTTAATATATAATAATTATCATAAAAATCGGATTTTTCCAGTAGCTGTATATTGTCTTTTATTCTGTCATTAAAGATTGCCCTCCTTGACGGCGTAAGCTTATTAAAATAATCAAAATCTATATCAATTGAGGCAAGATTCTTTGTATCCGGTACATACCTGTCATAGCCTAATATATCCCATTTTATAAGTCCTGATATAATAATACTTAATACAACAGCCGCGATTAAACCTGCCGGATTCTTTAATGCTCCCTTTATGCTCATATTAAATAAGGCATTTATTAAAATATGTGAAATAACGCCGCCTAAGGCTATTCCGAAAATCAGCCAGATAAAGCTTTCTTCCGTGATCACGCAAAAGAACAGTCCCACTGAAAGTGAAATCAATAATTCCAAACAGAACCTGACTACACTATTTACTTTAATATAAATTCCGCCGGCATTTGAATTCTCAAAACACCTCTTTACAAATAATAAATAATTAATTACAAGAAGCACGGCAATAATAAGGATTGAAGGTATCAGATTTTGTTTTAAATCCTTTGAGAATATCGCATAATAGCCCGGTGTAATACGCCCGGCAAAACTTGTGAGCGTATCCGTATGCGTAAATGTCTTAAAAAATGTACTCATATAAGCAATTATTAAACTTACAAAAAGTCCCGATACCACGCTTACCACTATTGCAAAAAATCCTGCATTTGCAAAATTTCCGCTGAGCATACACCCAAGTATAAATAAATTATAAATAATCATAAAGCTTAAAAAGCCTGAAATTATAAGCTTTATAAGTTCTTTTATAAGAGGGATTGTTATCCCTACATTTACGGCATATATAGGAATAGATAGGGTCAAAAATACCAAAAGCGGTATCAGATACACTAAGATTCCATTTAAATACCTTGCCCAAAATATCTTATTTCTGCTAAACGGAACAGAATTATAAAAATCTACCTTACTTTTGCTGAATACATAATCAAAAGAGGCATAGGCACAGATAACAGCCCCCACAATCGCAATAAAAATGCCTGCGGGTGTAAATGTATTTTCAATAACCATACGTATGTTTACAAAATTTTGCTCGGAATAGGTCGAATTGGAAAAATAAATCAAAATCGCCACAGGAAAGAATATAAAAAAGACAATACTTGATAATACAATGCTTATTGCCCTGTGTTTCATATCTTCTATTAGAAGATTAAAGAACCTTTTTTTTGATGTCATAACCTATCACCTCCGTTTCACTGATATAGATTTCTTCCAATGACAGTGGCAAAGCCTCAAAAAACACCGGCTGCATTTCATTTATAATATCCTTGCATTCATCAAAAGTTCCTCTGACGGTTAATGTAAATAAAGAGCCTCTTGAAATTTCATTTAAAACCCTAATTCTTTCCTTTAATTTAGACAAATCCTCCGAATTCTTAAAAACGCATTGTATCTTACACAGTTTTAATTTCATATCATCAAGGCTGTCATTTAAGACTATTCCGCCCTGATGCAACATTCCTATGTCATCACAAATATCCTCAAGTTCACGTAAATTATGCGACGCAATAACAGGTGTCAAATTTCTTTCTTCCATCTGTGCAATAAATAATGACTTCGTCGCCTGTCTTACTATAGGGTCAAGTCCGTCAAAGGTTTCGTCGCACAACAGATATTTAGCCATACTTGATAATCCTAAAGCCACAAGCAGCTGCTTTTTCATTCCCTTTGAAAAAGTGTTTATCTTCCTGTTTTCAGACAACATAAAGGCATCAAGCAGTTTTTTAAACTGTTGCATATCAAAATTCGGATACATATTTTTATAAAAACTTGCCATCTCCTTCGGCGTGCCGGCAGGTAAATAATAATGATCATCAGACATAAAAAAAACTCTTTGTTTCATCTTCTCATTTTCAAAAATTGCTTCGCCGTCTACCTCTATTGCTCCGTCATCTGTAGTCAAAACTCCTGCTATCAGACGCAATAATGTACTCTTTCCCGCTCCATTCGTTCCTATAAGCCCGAACACCTTCCCCTCTTCTATATTTATACTCACATTGTTTAAGGCGTCAATATCATTAAATTTTTTGTAAACATTACTTATCCAAATCATTATTTATCACCTCTTTTTTACACACTCTATCTATTATTTCCAGTATCTTATCCCTTGTCACGCCGAACTTCATTGCCTGCAATAAAAGTTCTTCTATTTCTTTAATTATCTGCATCTGCTTTGAATCAGCCCAAGAATCACTGTTTGATACAAAATTTCCACGCCCCTGTACTGTATAAATAAATCCTGATGTTTCAAGTTCCTTATATGCCCTTTGCACCGTATTAGGATTTATTGAAAGCTCAATTGCCAGTGTTCGCACGGACGGAAGCTTTTCATCTTCCTGCAAAACTCCTTTGGCAATAAGCTCCGTCAGCTTTTCCTCTACCTGTTCATAGAGCGGTCTTTTATCCCTATAATCAAGTACAATCATAGCCAATCACCTCCATTATTTCATTAAGTGTATTAATATAATTAGTACGCTTGACATTATATTACAACCATTATGATAAAATGTCAACAGTTTTTATATAGGGAAACATAGCATATCTGTTGCAATGGATATTTGTTTGTGTTAAAATCAATTACTGAACAATATAGGCATATTATCTTGATAATCTGCTTTCGTTGCCTATATTGAAAGTAAACTTTCGTATAGGCAAACTCAGCTAACTATCTTGATAATTCGCTTTCGTTGCCTATATTGAAAGCAAGCTTTCATATAGGCAAACTCAGCTAATTATCTTGATGATTAGCTTATATTGTCTATATTGAGAGCAAGCTCTCATATATCCAATATAAGCAAATCATCTTAGGAGCAAACAAATGTATTTTTTAACGGTATTTATACAAATTATAATAATGTTCATTTTAATCGCAATAGGCTTCAGTCTGTCTAAACTGAAGGTCTGGAGTGAGGGAACAATAAAAGAATTAACCACATTTTTACTGAATATCGTTTCACCTGCATTGATGATAAAGGCTTTCGTAAAGCCTGTCACGGGTGAACATCTTAAGAACTTCGGAATGGTTGCCTTGGCAACGACGATAATTTATATTTTATCAATTTTAATGGCAAAACTGCTGTTTGCTCTACCTAAATTTAAAGACAGCTATGATGTACCCAGCTATAAATTCGGTGCAACTTATTCCAACTGCGTATTTATGGGAATACCTATGATACAGGCTATGCTCGGTATGGAGGGACTTTTTTATGCAATCCCTTTTATTACCGTAAACAGCGTTTTTTTATGGTCACACGGCTTGGAAATATTCAGAAGCAAAAAGAGTTCGTTTAAGGAAACAACAAAGCATATTTTATTAAATCCTAACATTATAGCTATTTTATTAGGTTTCATAATGTTCACAACAGATACCGTAAAATATATACCTAATGTAATAATGGAACCCATTGACTACCTTTCTATGCTGAACACCTCTCTTAGTATGATTGTAATAGGTGCGAACTTCGTGATTATCACGGAGCCTATTTATAAGGATAAGATGTCCTGGTTTATGACTCTTATAAGAAATGTGGTATATCCTCTTATCTTCATACCGATATTATATTTTTTTCCGTTACATTCCGATGCAAAAATCGCTCTGATGATACTGTCCGCAGCTCCGATTGCCGGTCTTATCGTAATGTTTAACATAATCAACAACAGAAGCACGGATTTTGCCACAAGGACGCTTTGCTTATCCACTCTTTCATCTGTAATTACAATGCCTTTAATCCTGATGTTTTGTAAATTCTTATTCAGATAAGCCTAAGCATTTAAATTTTCACTTGCAATTATTAAATAAGTGTGCTAAACTGATATAGCTGTCAGGCGATGTAGCCAAGTGGTAAGGCGTGGGTCTGCAACACCCTGATCACCGGTTCAAATCCGGTCGTCGCCTCTTGATATGGTCTTGGATATTGTTTTCCAAGCCCTTTTTTTATTTTAAAAAAAGGCGTAAGCTTATCGCTACGCCTTTCAATTATTATTTTGCCTTTCCTTGATTTGCCACCGCATTAATTTTAGCGGCTATCTTTTCCTGATCTCCTAAATACCTCTTTGAAATAAACTTGAAATTATCATCAAACTCATATACAAGGGGTACTCCGGTAGGTAAATTCACCTTTATTATTTCTTCATCGGATAAGTTTTCAAAATACTTCACCAACGCTCTTAAAGAATTTCCGTGAGCAGCTATTATTACCCTCTTTCCCGCTTTCATCTGCGGCTTAATTTCATTCTCAAAATATGGTATTACTCTGGCTATCGTATCCTTTAGGCTTTCAGTGAGCGGAAGCCCCTCTTTCACATCTCTATATGCCGGCTGCTTTTCAGGATTTCTTTCATCTTCCTTATCAAGTGCCGGAGGCTGTATATCAAAGGATCTCCTCCATATAGTCACCTGCTCTTCACCGTATTTGGCAGCGGTTTCAGCCTTGTTTAAGCCTTGCAATGCCCCATAATGCCTTTCATTCAATTTCCAAGTCTTAACGACCGGAAGCCACTGTCTGTCCATCTCCTCTAAGATATGGGATAAGGTATTCATAGCTCTTTTTAAATAAGAGGTATAACAAATATCAAAGTCAAAGCCCTCTTCTTTAAGAACCTGTCCGCCTTCTATCGCCTCATTATGTCCCTTTTCACTTAAAGCTACATCTGTCCAACCGGTAAACAGATTAAGCTTGTTCCATTCACTTTCTCCGTGTCTTACTATTACAAGCTGCATAATTTATCTCCTTTATACATATTTATACGAATTTATCCTATACTTAATTTTCAATGTTCATAAGTTTTTCAACTCTGCCTGCGTGTCTTCCGCCCTCGAATGTGCTTTTAAAAAACTCATCAACAATCATTTTAGCCATATCCTCACCCACAACTCTTGCGCCCATAGCGATAATATTGGCATCATTATGTCTTACTGTCATTCTTGCGGAAAAAGGCTCGGAACATACAGCCGCCCTTACAGACTTCACCTTATTGGCGGCAATGCTTATCCCTATTCCGGTTCCGCAAATTAAAACACCCTTATCAACCTCTCCGCCTGCGACCTTTTCTCCTACCAATCTTCCATAATCGGAATAGTCAACCCTGTCTTTATTAAACGGTCCGTAGTCAATGCAATCATACCCCTGTTCTTTTAAGTATTCAATCAAAACACACTTTAATTCAAAGCCTGCGTGATCAGAGCCGAAACCTATTTTCATTTTTTCTCCTTTATTATTGGATTTTATTTTAATTATTGGATATCTTCATCATTAAAAGGATCTCCGCACTCAGGGCAAAACTTGGGAGGATTGTGAGGATCTTTCGGAATATATCCGCATTTATCGCATTTATAAAGAGGTGCACCGGCAGGCTTTTTTCCTCCGCAGTTAGGACAGAATTTACCCTGATTTACAGCTCCGCACGAGCATTGCCAGCCCTGCGCATTTGTCTGAGGCTGCATCGGTTGTGCCTGTGGCTGCATCTGAGGTGCTTGCCCCTGAAACTGCTGTCCCTGTGGTGCAAATCCCATATTGTTTGCGGATTGATACCCTCCTTGTCCGTTCATATTCGGATTTTGTGCTCCCATACCATAAAGCATTTGAGCGTTCATTCCGCCTGCATTTTGAGCCATATTCATTCCGGCAAAAGCCATCATAGGCCCTGTGGATTCATTTTTGGCAGCGTCCTGCATAGCCTGAGCCTGTGCTCCTACCAATGTTGCAGCTCCCATAGTAGGATCTCTTAATACCGCTGCTCTTTGCAGGTTCTTAATCATATCCTCATCTTCTTTAGATGCGGTCGCTGAATTAACACCGAATGAGGCTATCTCTATACCCCTGTTTTCTCTCCATTTCTTAGACAAAATTTCATTTAAAGCATCTGATATTTCCATAGAATGAGCAGGAAGAGCACTATATCTTATTCCCATTTCCGAAATTTTTGCAAAAGCCGGTGCTAATGCGGTCAAAAGCTCGGTCTTTAGCATAGAGTCTATTTCCTGCCTGTTATATTCATCTGCCACATTACCGCAGACATTGGTATAAAACAGAATAGGATCAACCAGCTTATATGAATACTCTCCGTTACATCTGACGGAAATATCCACGTCCAGTCCGATATTTCTATCCACCACCCTAAAAGGAATAGGGTTAATCGTACCGTATTTATTTCCAAGAATTTCCTTTGTGTTAAAATAATAGATTCTCTGATCCTTGCCGGTATCACCGCCGAATGTAAATCTTTTACCAAGCTGCTTAAAGCTTGCCATTACACTTTCTCCCAAATTTCCTGAAAAGATACTCGGCTCGGTGGAAGCGTCATAGACAAATTCGCCCGGTTCTCCGCATATCTCCACCACTTTACCCTGCTCTAAAATTATCATACATTGTCCGTCAGCCACCGCAATAGTAGA
>CAUUFM010000035.1:0-9070 GCA_963544505.1 uncultured Lachnospiraceae bacterium
GCACTCGGACTTTATAATTACATAACTGAAAATTTTAAAGGCATAGAGGTTCAGGTCTATCTTATGAAGCCGTTGCCCGGAATATTTAAATTCATGAAAGGGTATGATAAGATTGAATGGCTTGTTGATGAGGATAAGGTTTATGACTTGTGCTTTTGCGTGGATTGCGGTGAGGAGAGCAGGCTTGAGGAGGGCTTTAATTATTTTAAGAATGCTAAGAGGACCTTTTGCATAGATCATCATTTGGATTACAGCAATTTTGCGACCGATTCCTATGTTGACAGTAATGCCGCAGCCACCTGTGAGCTGGTAGTCGATATTTTAGATGTCGATAAGATAAGCAAGGAGTGTGCGGAATGTCTGTTTACAGGTATTGTTACGGATACAGGTGTATTTAAGTTCAATTCGACTTCAAAAAAGACTATGAATACTGCGGGTATTTTGATGGATAAGGGAATTGATTTTCCAACCATTATTGATACCACATTTTTTGAAAAAACCTATAGTCAAAATCAGATTTTGGGTAAGGTTTTGTTAGAAAGCAGGCTCGCCTGTGATAATAAATGTATTATAGGAATCGTAACTAAAGCCGATATGGATTTTTATCAATTGGAATCAAGGCATCTTGACGGAATAGTCAATCATCTTTTAGGGACAAGAGATGTGGAGGCGGCTATATTTATTTATGAGCTTGACAATTCCTCTTATAAGGCAAGTGTGCGTTCCAAAAACTATGTTAATGTGGCAGATGTGGTGAAGCCTTACGGCGGTGGAGGGCATTTTCACGCGGCAGGGGTTACATTAAAGGATATGACTGTCGATGAGGCTGTGGAAGCTTTGTTGAATAATATAAAAAAACAGATATAAGACAGAAATTAAACATAATTTATTTAAGGAGAAAAATGATGCCGGACGGCATAATACCCGTATATAAGGAGGGAGGCTTCACTTCACACGATGTGGTTGCGAAGCTTCGCGGTATATTAAAATATAAGAGGATAGGACACACAGGCACTCTTGATACTATGGCGACAGGAGTGCTGCCTGTTTGTGTGGGAAAAGCAACCAAGCTTTCTTCTATGCTTACGGATACAAGCAAGGAGTATGAGGCGAAATTCAGGCTCGGAATAAGCACCGATACGCAGGATATTACAGGAAAAATAGTTAAAAAATGCGATGATTTTGAACAAATTTCATTTGATGAGGTTAAGGATATCTGTGCCGGCTTTGTGGGCGAATATATGCAGCTTCCGCCTATGTATTCCGCTATAAAGATAAACGGACAGAAGCTTTATGATCTGGCAAGAAAAAACATAGAGGTCAAAAGAGAAAAAAGAGCCGTCTTTATACATTATATTGATATATCGGATAATTTTAATGATGGTAACTATTCTATAAGAGTCGGTTGTTCAAAGGGGACTTATATCAGAACCTTGATCAATGATATCGGAGAGAAATTGGGGGTAGGTGCCTGTATGACGGAGCTTGTGAGGACTAAGGCGGGCGGTTTTTTGCTTGAGAGCTGTTATAAATTATCCGATATAGAAAATATTTTGGCAAAGGATAAAGATGATTTATCCTTTTTGACAGGAATTGATAAGATTTTTGAAGATTATCCCGGTGTTTTTTTAAACTCATCGGGAGAAAAATCAGTCAGTAACGGAAGAATTATTTATTTAGATGAAATGAGAGGATATGTTGACGGATTCTTTGATTTATCCGTATTTTCCGCCGATAAAATAAGGTTTTATTCATCTGATAATACTTTGATTGCGATTTATAGCCTTGATAAAGAGAAAAAATGCCTTAAGAATTATTTAATGTGTAAATGACCGTAAAAGGAGATTTTTATGATATTTATATCCAACTTGTCAGATTTTAACGAAGTTAAAGAAACGGCTGTAACTATCGGAAAATTTGACGGTGTGCATTTAGGACATCATTTGTTATTCAATGATATAAAGGAGTATGCAAAAAAAAATAATTTAAAGACTGTTATTTTTACCTTTTCCACAGTGAATAAGGGCTTTTTAACCTCACAGACTGAAAGGCTTTCTTTAATAAAAGACTTAAATATTGATTATTTTATAGAAATTCCTTTTACGGAAGAGCTTAAGAGCATTACCGCAAAGGATTTTATAGAGCAAATACTTATAAAAAAAATAAATATGAAATATCTGTCTGTGGGAGAAGATTTCAGATTCGGCTATAAAAGGAGCGGAAATATAGAGTATTTATCTGAATGTTCAAAAACATATAGTTTTGGCTTGAATGTGCACCGCAAGATAAAATTTGAGGGCAAGGATATAAGCAGTACCTATATAAAACAGGCTATTATGTCAAATGACTTGGAACTTGCAAACGCAATGTTAGGCTACAATTATTTCGTGGAGGGAAAAATAGTTCACGGAACAGGTATGGGCAGCAGTGTAATCGGCTATCCCACCATAAATATAATTCCTCCTGCGGATAAGCTTTTGCCTGCCAACGGTGTTTATATTTCAAGAGCTGTTATTAACGGCAAAACCTATGATGCAATTTCAAATATCGGATATAAGCCTACGGTATCTGACGGAAATATTCTTGGAATAGAAAGTTTTTTAATTAATGCCGATGTTAATGTTTATGAAGAAATCGCAAGGGTCGAGCTGTTGAAATTCGTAAGATTTGAGAAGAAATTTCCAACGATTGAGGAGCTGAAAGACGAGATAACAAGAAATGTAAAAACGGCGATGCGTTATTTTAACAGATAATTATGAGAACAAAAGACGATGTGATTAAATATTGTTTAGGTTTTAAGGGTTGTTATATTGACACTCCTTTTCGTGATGATAACTGGATTTTGGCAAGGCTTAGGCACAATAAAAAGTCCTTTGCCTTTATTTATGAAAGAAATTCATATGTTTGTATAAATGTAAAGGTAGACCCTGAAATACGTGATTTTTTAAGATTAAGCTATTCGGCTGTAACACCTGCTTATCATCAAAATAAGGAGCATTGGAATACTATTATTTTAGACGGAAGTCTTGATGAAAAACTTATAAAACAGATGATAAGCGACAGCTACGAGATGGTTAAATAATATTTATATTTTTAATTCAATATAAGGAGAAATACTATGAATGTTTTGGTAACAGGCGGTACGGGCTATATAGGAAGCCACACCTGCATTGATTTAATTAAGGCGGGACATAGACCGGTTGTACTTGATAACCTTTCCAATTCTAAAATTGAATGTTTAAATAGGGTTGAAAAAATTGTTGGAAAAAAGATAGCATTTTATGAAGCGGATATCCTTAATTTTGATGCTGTGGATAATATTATCAAAAATGAAAAGATAGAAGCCGTTATACATTTTGCAGGGCTTAAGGCGGTTGGAGAATCTGTAAATATTCCGCTTATATACTACCAAAATAATATTGCAGGAACACTTAATCTGTGCAGAGCAATGCAAAAAAATAATGTAAAAAAGCTTATATTCAGTTCATCAGCAACAGTCTACGGAGATCCTGAAAAAATACCGATTACAGAAAATTGTAAAAAGGGTGTTTGCACCAATCCTTACGGTTGGTCAAAGAGTATGATAGAGCAGATTTTGACTGATTTGTATATATCCGATAATGAATGGAATATAGTGTTGCTTAGATATTTTAATCCTATCGGTGCCGATAAGAGCGGCTTGATAGGTGAAGATCCTAAGGGGATACCCAATAATCTGTTGCCGTATGTATCCAAAGTTGCGGTAGGGAAGCTTGATTGTATAAATATTTTCGGAAACGATTATGATACACACGACGGCACAGGAGTGAGAGATTATATTCACGTATCAGATTTGGCATATGGGCACGTTTGTGCTATGGCTAAGCTTGATGAAGAGCCTAAAGTACGCATTTATAATTTAGGTACGGGAATAGGAGTAAGTGTTCTTGATGTTATTAAGGCTTATGAAAAAGCCTGCGGCAAAAAGCTGAATTATAAATTCGCAGATAGAAGAAAAGGAGATGTTGCCGTGTGTTATGCCGATCCCTCTTTGGCAAAAAAAGAGCTTAATTGGGAAGCGAAATATGACATAAATATTATGTGTCAAGACTCTTTTAGATGGCAAAGTATGAATCCTGACGGATTTAATTAAAAATATGAAAAAATTAAAGTTGATTTTTTGGATAATGGCTGTGCTTCCTCTTGTTATAAGTACAGTTGCCTTGAGATATTTGCCTGATACCGTCGCATTGCATCTTAACGCCGGTCTTAAGCCTGACAGGTGGGGCAGTAAATATGAGATATTAATATTGCCTGTGTTTAATATAATATTTGCTTTTTTTATGTTTTTTATGACAAAAATATCCAAAAAAGCGGATAAAAGGCATTTAATGATTAAAATCACCTATATTTCAGGGATTTTTTCTTTAGCTATTTTTAATATTATTTTAATTTTTATGCTAAGGTTGGCTTTTAGATATAGTTGATAATTAGCCGAGTCTGCCTATATTGAAAGCAAGCTTTCATATAGGCAGACTCGGCTAATTATCTTTATAGTTGGATTTATATAAAAAATTAGTATATTATACAAATAAATATTGTCAAGATTAAAAAATAGTTGTATAATATGAATAATAATCGACATAACAGCTTTTAATATTAAGACTTGCCTATTTGATTAATTCAATTTAATCATTTAAGCAGGGTTTTATGTTGGTTAATTTATACATTATATTGTTATTATAATTATTTTTTAACTCAAGGAGGAAATTTAGTAATGAAGGTTGGAGTAATTGGAGCAGGAACAATGGGATCCGGTATCGCTCAGGCATTTGCACAGACTGAAGGATATGAGGTATGCTTATGCGATATAAATAATGATTTTGCTGCCAGAGGTAAGGAAAAAATAGTTGCAGGACTTAACAAAATGGTGGAAAAGGGTAAGATGGAGAAAGCCGCAGCTGATAAAATAGCGGCTAAGATTACCACAGGTACAAAGGAGATTTGTACTGATTGTGATTTGGTGGTTGAGGCTGCTTTAGAGGTAATGGATATTAAAAAACAGACATTTAAAGAGCTTGAATCTATCTGCAAGAAGGATTGCATTTTTGCTACAAACACATCTTCTCTATCAATAACGGAGATAGGAAACGGCTTAAACAGACCTGTTATCGGAATGCATTTCTTCAATCCGGCACCTGTTATGAAGCTTATCGAGGTTATTGCAGGACTTAATACACCTAAAGAGATAGTTGAAAAAATTAAAAAAATCTCTGAAGAAATCGGTAAAACTCCGGTAGAGGTTAATGAGGGAGCAGGTTTTGTTGTAAACAGAATATTAATTCCTATGATTAATGAAGCTGTGGGTATCTTTGCGGAAGGAATAGCTGATGCCGAAGGTATTGATACCGCTATGAAGCTTGGTGCAAATCACCCTATGGGACCTTTAGCTTTAGGCGATTTAATCGGTCTTGATATTTGTTTGGCTATTATGGAGGTTTTATTCAGCGAAACGGGAGATCCGAAGTACAGACCGCATCCATTGCTTAAGAAGATGGTTAGAGGCGGAAAATTAGGAAGAAAAACAGGCGAAGGCTTCCACAGCTACAAATAATCGAATCCAAATTACTCTTAAACATATATAAGACTGCCTGAACGGCAGTCTTATACAATTTTTTTGTGTTTGATAATTAATTATCAAACCCGAATACAATAAATTATATGGAGGGAAAAATGAGCTTTATTGATGATTTAAAAGTAAGGGCTAAAGAAAATAAAAAGAGAATAGTATTGCCGGAATCTGAGGATTTAAGAATTTATCAAGCTGCCGTAGAAGCCACAAAACAAGGAATAGCCGATATTATAATTATCGGAAATGAGGACGATGTAAAGAATAATTCCAACGGACTTGATTTAACAGGTATTACTATAATTGATCCTGCTACCTATGAGAAAACACCGGACTACGTTAAGGAGTTTTATGAGCTTAGAAAAACAAAGGGTATGACTCCGAGAAATGCTACAAATATTATGTTTAACGACTATCCCACATTCGGCGTAATGATGGTTAAAATGGGAGATGCGGACGGAATGGTATCAGGTGCGTGTCACTCTTCGGCGGATACATTAAGACCCTGTTTGCAAATCTTAAAAACAAAGCCTAATACAAAGCTGGTATCGGCTTTCTTCTTAATGATAGTTCCAAATTGCGAATACGGTCATAACGGAACATTTATATTTGCGGACTGCGGTTTAAATCAGCACCCGAATGCTGAAGAATTGGCGGAAATTGCTATTTCATCGGCTGATACATTTATAAATCTGGTAGGATCGGAGGCTTATGTAGCTATGCTTTCACACTCTACAAAGGGCAGTGCGAGTCACCCTGATGTAGAAAAGGTGGAAGAGGCGACAAGAATAGCACATAAATCAAGACCTGATCTTATAATCGACGGAGAATTGCAGTCTGACGCCGCTATAGTTCCAAGCGTTGCATCAGGAAAGGCACCCGGAAGCAAGGTGGCAGGTAGAGCCAACGTTCTTGTGTTTCCGGATCTTGATGCCGGAAATATCGGATATAAGCTTGTGCAAAGATTAGGACACGCGGAAGCCTACGGTCCGATAACACAGGGTATATTAAAGCCTGTAAATGACTTATCAAGAGGCTGTAGCTATGAAGATATTGTAGGTGTTGTGGCTATTACCGCAGTTCAGGCTCAGATAGATGAGCAGAATGCAAAGGAAGATTTTACAAATTGATAATACCTAAAAGGAGAAAAAAATGAAAATTTTAGTAATAAATTGTGGCAGTTCATCTCTTAAATTTCAGTTAATAGACACTGATAACGGAGCGGTACACGCAAAGGGTTTATGCGAAAGAATAGGTATTGACGGCAGTAGAATAGTATACACTCCGATGGGAAAGGATAAGATAACAAGAGAATTCCCGATGCCGAGTCACAATGAGGCTATTAAGATAGTGCTTGATTCTTTGTTGGATAAAGAAATCGGTGTAATTAAGAGTATGGACGAGATAGGGGCTGTAGGACATAGAATAGTCCACGGAGGTGAGCATTTTAAGAGCTCCGCTGTAATTGATGATGCTTTCATCAAGGCTGTAGAAGAGGTATCCGACCTTGCACCGTTACACAACCCTGCAAATTTAATAGGAATAAATGCCTGCAGAAAGCTTATGCCGAGCACTCCTATGGTCGGCGTATTTGATACGGCTTTTCATCAGACAATGCCGGAAAAGGCTTATCTGTA
The DNA here is from genome assembly GCA_963544505.1 of uncultured Lachnospiraceae bacterium. Lineage (GTDB taxonomy): Bacteria > Bacillota > Clostridia > Lachnospirales > Lachnospiraceae > CAUUFM01. Next base: position 7,246 of record CAUUFM010000035.1, read on the forward strand.
CGGTTTAAGCTATGATTATTATAAAAAGCATAAGATAAGAAGATACGGTTTTCACGGGACTTCTCACGCATTTGTATCAAAAGAGGCTGCAAAGGTGGCAGGTCTTGATATCAATAATTCAAAGATTATCGTATGTCATTTAGGAAACGGAGCATCTTTAAGTGCCGTATTGAACGGTAAATCTGTGGATACTTCGATGGGGCTTACCCCTCTTGAAGGCTTGATAATGGGAACGAGATCAGGTGATCTTGATCCTGCTATACTAAAATATCTTGCCGATAAGGAAAATTTGAATTTGGAACAGGTAACCGATATTTTAAATAAGAAATCAGGTGTCTTAGGATTATCGGAGTACAGCAGTGATTTTGTGGATTTGGAAAAAGGCTTTGAAAAAGGTGATGAGGGAAGCATCAGAGCAATAAATGCTTTCTGCTACAGAATAGCAAAATATGTCGGAGCTTATTCAGCCGCTATGAACGGAGTGGACGCAATAGCGTTTACAGCAGGTATTGGAGAAAACAGCGGACATATAAGAGCTGAAATATGTAAATATTTAGGATATTTAGGACTTAATATTGACGCCGAACAAAACAAGAAACGTGGAGAAAATATTATTATTTCCACTCCCGACTCAAAGATAAAGGCTATGATAATTCCTACAAATGAAGAGTTGGCAATAGCTCAGGAAACTCTTGCTTTAGTAAAATAAAAATTTTGTTATCCTCAAGGTAAATTTTACCTTGAGGATTTTATTGTCTACTTAATGGAATTCGACGAGCATTTGCTTGAAAAACTATATACAGATTCTTTTTTGTCAGATTCGGAACTATCAGAATTAATTGAGGAATAAATGTTGTTATAGTGTGTTCAAAAAGATTAGAAGAAGTGATTTTTCTGTGGAATAAAGAATAATGAGGAAAGAGCTTGATAGTTATGAAAAAAATTGGAACAGATGATAGTATTTATCATAGAAAAAGCATAGAACAAGTGATATAATGTCAAACAGATATTACATCTAAGAAATGAGAATTTAGGGAGATGAAATAGATGAATTATTTATTTTTGTTATTGATACCGATAGGGATAACTTTAGCGGTTATCAGCGGTAAGCATTTATTCCGTTCGGCAACTTCAGAAATGGTGTATGAAATGTTGTGTAGCAAGGGAGAGGGCGTTTTTAGAATTTCCGAAAAGGGAAATTATGGCATTTGGATTAGCGGAAAATTGTTTTCAAAATCTCCGCTCGGAGACTTCGGGTTCAATATCATCAATCAACAAACAGGAAATAAAATTCCTCTTTCGCTAATCCTTATGCGTACAAGCGTAAACGGTTTTAAAACGGCAAGACTGGAACTGTATTCTTTTTATGTGGAAGAAGGAACGTATGTTATTTCGTTGAATGGGAAATCAAGTATTTCGGATAAAGGAGTTGCAGCTGTCAGAAATAGCATTACCGGACAGCCTATTGATTACAGTTTGTACTCTGTTCAGATTCGTAAACACAGTCCTGTATATGTTTTATTCTTATCTATTTTCGCTCTGATATTAGGTATAATGGCAACACTTTTGGGAATTGTTCTTCCGATTGCTTTAAAATGAAAGGATATTTCGGCTACAGTACAACTTATATGTGATGGATTCGGGAAGAGGGAAAAGACCCTGTTTCGTATCACTCAAAATGCAACAAGAAAAATAATTGAAAAGGAGCTGTTTTTGATATGAAAAGGGGAATAAAATTTCATAGTATTATGTATCGGTATTTTTTGTTTATTTTTTTATTTGCTGTACTTGTGATTTCTTTAATAGCAGATTCACAGGGAGTACT
>CAUUFM010000036.1:0-9020 GCA_963544505.1 uncultured Lachnospiraceae bacterium
CTTTTCATTAAGTCCTATATGATTTAACATCATTACTGCGGCACTTAAAATACTCGACGGATTGGCAAATTCCGCTAATCCTTCTTCCACCATTTTAGGAGCTGACCCGTGAACCGCCTCGAACATAGCATACCTGCTTCCTATATTGGCAGAACCCGCCGTTCCGACTCCTCCTTGTATTTCAGCCGCTTCATCGGTAATTATATCCCCATATAAATTAGGCAAAATAAACACCTGAAATTTCTCTCTAACCCCCTCATTTAACAGATTGGCGGCACAAATATCCACATACTGCTCTTCAAGCTCTATTCCCTCATAATCCTTTGCCGTTTCACGAACAATTTTTGAAAAAAGACCGTCGGTTTTTTTCATAATATTTGCCTTAGTGACTAAAGAAACATATCTCTTGTTATTATTTTTTGCATAATCAAAGGCTGCCCTTGCTATTCTTCTTGTCCCGATATCTGTGGTTACCTTAAAATCAAGTGCAAACAGCCTTTCATCATCAAAAAGCTGAAGTCCCCTGCTTCCAAGCACATACTCCCCTTCCGTATTTTCTCTAAAAAATATCCAATCTATCCCTTTTTCAGCCACTTTTACGGGTCTGACATTTGCAAACAAATCAAGTTCACGCCTCAAGGTGACATTCGCACTTTCCATACTTCCGCCGTTAGGCGTGGTTGTAGGTCCTTTTAATAAGACGGAACAGGATTTTATTTCATCAAGCACATAATCAGGCACCGAGCTTTTAAGAGCCAATCTGTTTTCAATAGTAAGTCCGTTTATATCCTTTAATACTACCTTTCCGTCATCTATCTCATCTTTTAAAAGCTCTTTAAGCACCTTTCTTGCCTCTCTCATAATAACAGGTCCTATTCCGTCGCCGTCAATTAAACCTATTATTATTTTTTTATCTGATAAATTGAAATTGCACTGTTCCTTGCTTAAAAGCCTTTCCACCCTGTCATACTGCTCATTAAGAAGCATTTTTAAATGCTCACAGGCACGCAATATTTCTGTATTTTTATCTATCATTACTAAGCTTTAACCTCCCTACGTATTTTAATAAGCCTCCCGATAACAAAATCTCTTTCTGCCTGTCCGTAAATACACCGATAAGCTTATATTCAAGTTTCTTTGTACTGTTTATTAAATTAAACTCTCCTGTATCAAGTCCTGCAAAAATATTGTCCAAAACAAGCTTATCTCCCTGAGCTATTGCGTCGTAATCATCAAAATTTTTAAAAGTTAACGGCAATATTCCGGCATTTATAAGATTGGATAAGTGTATTCTTGCAAAACTCTTTACAATTACCGCTCTTATTCCCAGATATAACGGAACCAAAGCCGCGTGCTCTCTTGATGAACCCTGTCCATAGTTATTACCTCCTATAATAATTCCGCTTTTTGCATCAATCGCCCTTTTTGCAAAATCCCTGTCATATATCTCAAAGCAGAACTTGGATAAATAGGGAATATTGGATCTGTACGGTAAAATTTTAGAGCCTGCCGGCATAATATGATCGGTGGTGATGTTATCTGAAACCTTTAATATAACCTCAGCCTTAATTTTATCATCTAAAGGATTACTGTTCGGAAAGGGCTTTATATTAGGCCCTCTTAAAATTTCAAAATCACGCCTTTTTTCCTCCGGTAACGGTTTTATAATAGAGCCGTCATCTACCTTAAAACTGCTTGGAACCGTAACCTTTTCATATTCATCAAGACTTAAACTCATAGGATTTTTAATACTTCCAAAAAGTGCGGAAGCTACAGCGGTTTCAGGGGATACAAGATAAACTTGTGCATCTTTTGTTCCGCTGCGTCCCTCAAAGTTTCTGTTAAAGGTTCTAAGACTCACACCGCTTGAATTAGGAGAAAATCCCATTCCTATACAGGGGCCGCAGGCACATTCAAGAAGCCTCGCCCCCGATGAAATAATATTACTTAAAGCCCCCATATCCGACAACATCTCCAAGACCTGTTTAGAGCCGGGTGATATGGACAGGCTCACATTATCAGCTATTCTTTTACCTTTCAACATTGCAGATACCTTAAGCATATCAAGGAGGCTTGAATTGGTACAAGAGCCTATACACACCTGATCGACCCTTGTTCCCTCAATATCCGCCACCCGTTTTACGTTATCGGGGCTGTGAGGGCAGGCAATAAGCGGTTCAAGTGTCGATAAATCTATGTCTATCACCCTGTCATATTCAGCATCTTCATCACTTTTTAGAGGTATAAAGTCATCACCTCTTCCCTGTGCTTTTAAAAACTTTTCCGTTATCTCATCTGAGGGAAAAATCGAGGCGGTAGCTCCAAGCTCCGCTCCCATATTTGTAATGGTAGCCCTTTCGGGAACGGACAGCGTTTTTACACCTGAGCCGCCCCATTCGATAATCGCACCAACTCCCCCCTTTACCGTCAAAATCCTTAAGATTTCAAGGCTTATATCCTTAGCTGTCACAAAGGGTCTTAATCTGCCCTTTAAATTCACCTTTATAATTTTCGGCATAGTAATATAATATGCTCCGCCTCCCATAGCCACCGCAACATCAAGCCCCCCTGCGCCTATCGCAAGCATTCCAAGTCCCCCGCAGGTGGGAGTATGGCTGTCTGAACCTATTAAGGTCTTGCCGGGAATACCGAAACGCTCTAAATGCACCTGATGACAAATTCCGTTGCCCGGTCTTGAAAAGTACAGTCCGTACTTTGCCGCTGATGATTGTATAAATCTATGATCGTCCGCATTTTCAAAACCTGATTGAAGAGTATTATGATCAACATATGCTACGGATAATTCCGTCTTTACAGATGGAATATTCATAGTTTCAAACTCTAAATAAACAATAGTACCGGTGGCATCTTGGGTCAGGGTTTGATCAATTTTTATTCCCACCTCTTCACCCACATTCATATTTCCGAATAACAGATGACTTTTAATTATCTTCTGTGCTATCGAAAGTCCCATTGTTTTTTACTCCTTTCACTATGCTCTTATAGACATTATCTGCGTGTAAAAACAGCAGTTCTTTAAGCCTTTTTTTATCCTTTTCATAAATAGCCTTAACTATCATTTTATGCTCCTTAATGGATTCTGTTATTCTCTTATCATCTTTTAAAGATACCAGCCTATATTTAAGAAGCTTATGATGTATCTGCGATAAAATATTTTCAAATGTTATACTGCCGCTTATCTCATACATCTTATCGTGAAACATTGTATCCAGTTTTAAAACCTTCTCGTCATCACCTTTCTTGCTGTAAAACTCCTGTTGCTCCACCATTTCTTTAAACTCTGCAAGATTTTCTTCGTCACAGTTGTCAATGAGCGTATCCGCTATAAGCGGCTCTATCTTTCGTTTAACTATGGACAAATCGCTTAAATCCTTGTTTCTTATTCCTATTATTATACTGCCGCTTGGGGTATCTTTTATAAGCCTTTCGTGAGATAATCTGGTCATCGCTTCACGAACGGGGGTTCTGCTTACCCCTAATCTTTCAGCAAGCTTTTTTTCGCTTACTATTTCTCCGTATGAAAATTCTCCTCTTAATATATCATTTTCAAGAACTTCAAACACCTGATTTGCCAACGATACACTCTTATATTCAATCATTTTTAAGCTCCTTTATCTTTTCTTCAAGCTCCTTATTGGATAGGCTTGTGGTTCTGTTGTCCGCATACATTTCATCTACCCAATCCTTTAATTTTATAACAATTTCACTATCCTTATTTACCATTGAAGCTCCGGTTAAATTATAATGCTCATTCATAAAATAGGCTATTCCGGCAAGCCCCGATGTCTTGCTTACCGCAACACCCGGTTTTCGATTCAATATCGTCTTTGTATCAAAAATATTATAAATCTCTTCATCTTTCATAAGTCCGTCAGCGTGAATTCCCGCTCTGGTAACATTAAAGTTTTCTCCTACAAACGGAGTCATAGGCGGAATATCATAGCCCATATTGTTTTTAAAATACTCCGCTATTTCAGTTATTATCTGCGGATTCATTCCGTCAAGCGAGCCTCTTAAAGACGCATACTCAAAAACCATAGCTTCAAGCGGAACATTCCCCGTTCTTTCCCCTATTCCGAGTAATGAACAATTAACACTTGATGCCCCATACATCCACGCGGTAGAAGCATTGACAACAGCCTTATAAAAATCATTATGACCGTGCCATTCAAGCCTTTCACTTGGCACATTTGAATAATGCTGTAATCCGTAAATAATTCCGGGAACACTCCTTGGAAGAGCCACTCCGGGATAAGAAACCCCGTAGCCCATAGTATCACAAGCCCTTATCTTTACAGGAATTTTGACCTCATTTGATAAATCCATAAGCCTATTTACAAAAGGCACTACAAAACCGTAAAAATCTGCCCTTGTAATATCCTCTAAATGACATCTGGGCACAACGCCCGCATCAAAGGCATCTTTTACCACATCAATATAATATTCCACCGCCTGACTTCTGCTCATATTCATCTTTTTAAAAATATGATAATCACTACAGGACACCAATACTCCGGTTTCCTTTATTCCCATACTTTTTACAAGCTTAAAGTCCTCCTTGTTAGCCCTGATCCAAGTGGTAACCTCAGGAAACCTAAGACCTAAGCTCATACACTTATCCACAGCCTCCCTGTCCTTTTTCGTATAAATAAAAAATTCGGACTGTCTTATTATACCGAAAGGCCCTCCCAATTTATTCATAAGCTTATATAAGTCCACTATCTGCTCTACGGTATATGGAGCCATAGACTGTTGCCCATCTCTAAAAGAGGTATCCGTTATCCAAATATCATTCGGCATATTCATAGGCACTTTTCTGTGGTTAAAAACAATCTTCGGAACTTCCGTATAGCTATACATCTCACGATATAAATTAGGATTTTCAACGTCTTGAAGCGAATATTCATAAATTTTTTGCTCAAGCAAATTACTCTTCTTAGATAACTCTAACATCACTAAATCTCCAATCAATAGTTATTTTGATATAAATATAAGTCTATATCTTATCTCGGTATTTCAGCATATCTAAATACTGATAGACTTGTATACAAGTATATAACTATAGCAGGATAATGTCAAGATATTTTATATTACGAACAGATAATCATTTGAAATTTTAAAATAAAAAAGCCGTAGAGTAGGCACTCTACAGCTTTTTATAGGTCAATTCTCAACAACTCTGTAAGATTTCAAGTCAAACCCGTTATCTATAGCTGTTTTTAACAATTCCTTATCATCTGCTGTTTTTATATTTTCAATATCTACATAAGCATTCGGAAATCCGGTAAGGGTGGCGGCTCCAAAATAATTAATAAGGTCGTGTCTTAAATCATCAAAATCAATTATCATACTATTCCTCTTTTTTGTCGATTATTCCTGTTTTATTTTTTTTGGAAAGCCTTTTATCCTTATATTTTATGATAAACTTTCTGATTAAAACGGCAATTATGACAAGAATTAAAATTATCAACCAATTATAAGCTAAGAATAAAATAAAATTCTTTATAAAAATAACAAAGCCCGTAATAGAGGACTTAAAAGCATAAGCCAAATCGGAAGCAAAATTATTGTTTGTAGCCTTTACTTCCTTATATTCTTTTACTTCGGATATATCAATATTATAATAAACATAGCTGACATCGTGGTCTATCAGTATCATTTGTGAGCTTAAAAGCTCTCTGCTTTCCACAAGTTGAGCCAATTCTTTTTCTATTTCAATTAAGTCCTTTATTTTATCCGCCTTTTTCATAAGCTCAATAAGTCTGTCCTCTTTAGCCTTAATTATTTTAACTCTTCTGTCTAAATCGGCATATTCTTTTGTCATATTCTCTACAGTTTTTTCTTTTCTGACTATGTTGGCATCTGAATTTTCTATACCCTTTTCAAATGAAAGCATATTTTCTTTTTTTACTCTCATAACATAACTTGCGGATTTTGTATCATTTCTGCCCTCATAACCATAATAAATATTCTGTTGTTCTATATATCCGCCCTCTTTAATGAGCATATTTTCTATTGCCGATATGTACTTATCAAAGTTTTTCGTTTCAATATACAGATTATTTCTGATTATTAACTTATCGGACGTATTTTCCTTATTAAGACTGTCTGATGCAATATCATTTCCTAAATTACCGCTTCCCGTAGACTCCGTATCATCACTATAATCCGCACTTTCGGACTTTGCCTCTTCATACGAATCATAAACGACTTGAGGTTCATAACCGCTTGAAGCGGACGTTTCTGCAATTTCTTTATTTTTTGAGCCACAGGAAGAAAAAAGAAGAGCAGACATAACAGCAAAAATAAATGCTGTTTTAAATACAGTATTACCTAATATCCTATTATTCATTTTCAACCTCCCTATTTTATGTTAAAATAATCTATTAAACCATAGACTTTTTCCAAAATTGCCTATTGGAAAATTATATTAGAAATAATTTAATATCTGTGAAGGTTCATCAATGACATCGTATGCCCCTGCGGTAAACAATTCAGCTCTCTTTCTGAATCCCCAAGACACACCCACGGTATAAGCACCTGCATTGTTGCCTGTCTTCATATCGGTATCGGTATCCCCTAAATAAAGTATCTGCTCCGTAGCAATATCATACATCTGCGACCATTTAAGCACTGCTTTCGGATCAGGCTTTAAATCCTTAGAACCTGTATCACCCCTGATATCATCGAACATATCCTCTCCAAGCATCGTATTAAGGATTTTTTTAGCCTCCTTATCGGGCTTGTTGGTGTAAACAAACAGTTTTATTCCACGAGCTTTAAGCTCCTTTAATACTTCAACAATATTCATATAGGGCAGAACCTTATAATCCCTGTTTTTTGAAAAAATGCCCGAATAAACCGAATATGCCTCATCTAAATTAGAGCTTGCATCAATACCTGAGGCATTTAAAATCCTCTCTACAAGCTTTTTGGCTCCGTCACCCACATAATAAAAATAATTTTCTAAAGGAAGCGGTGACTTTCCATAAACTTTAAGCAACATATTTCCGGATAATGCAAGAGAGTCTATGGTATTCATTATTGTACCGTCCAAATCAAATACTACAGCCCTGCATTTTCTATGTTCATAAATAAGATTATTCTCTTTCATAGCTCTTAAAATACGGTTAATCGGAAAGCCCACCACATTATTATAATCCCCGATTATGCCCTTTACAAACCTTGAGCCTATGCCTTGTATCGCATAAGAACCCGCCTTATCAAAAGGTTCTTGTGTCATTATATAAGCATCAATTTCTTTTTCAAAGAGCGTATCGAATAAAACCTTAGTTTCCTCCACAAAATCAATGCTTTTAGAAATTTTACCTTTAATAATCTCTATAATAGACACACCGGTATATACACTGTGCTCTTTGCCTGATAAAAGCCTCAACATCTGTCTTGCATCATCTGTGTCCTTAGGCTTCCCAAGTATTGTGTCTTTGACACAAACTACGGTATCGGCAGCTATAACGGTAAAGGTTTGATCAGGGTACATCTTAATAAGCGACGTAATTGCGGCTTGACATTTTTTTACGGCAAGCAATTTGCAAAGCTCTAAGGGGCTGTCATTATTTATATTCTCGTCAACATTGTTTTCAAAGACACTGAACAAAAGCCCGGCATCTGATAAAAGCTTTCTTCTTCTTGGAGAACCCGATGCCAAAAAAATCCTATTATAACCGCCCATATATTTTCCTTTAATTTAATTCAGATATTTTTTTAATTCATCAACCTTATCCAATTTTTCCCACGGAAGATCAAGGTCATTTCTTCCGAAATGCCCGTAAGATGAGGTCTGCTTATAGATAGGTTTTTGTAAATCAAGCATTTTTATAATTCCTGCCGGTCTTAAATCAAAATGCTTAACTACTATTTCTTCTATTTTATGGTCATCAATTTTGCCCGTTCCGAAAGTATCCACAAATATTGATGTGGGCTTAGCCTTGCCTATTGCATAAGACACCTGTATCTCACATTTATCGGCAAGCCCTGATGCCACTATGTTTTTAGCGGCATATCTGATGGCGTAAGATGCAGATCTGTCCACCTTTGTGGGATCCTTTCCTGAAAAAGCTCCACCGCCGTGTCTTGCATAGCCTCCGTAGGTATCCACTATTATTTTTCTGCCTGTAAGTCCGGAATCGGCGTGCGGTCCGCCAAGCACAAATCTGCCTGTGGGATTAATAAATATCTTCGTATCCTTATTAATCATTTCTTCAGGAATAACAGCCTCAATCACATATTTTATAATATCTTCACGTAATTTTTCTTCCGTAACGTCCGGAGAGTGTTGTGTGGATACCACTATCGTATCAATTCCGGCAACCTTTCCGTCTTCGTCATAGCCCACAGTCACCTGTGTTTTACCGTCAGGACGAAGATATGTCAATATCTTATCCTTTCTGACCTTTGTGAGCTGTCTTGCCAGCTTATGAGCCGTCATAATCGGATAAGGCATATATTCTTCCGTTTCATTTGTGGCATAACCGAACATAAGCCCCTGATCTCCTGCTCCTATTGTGTCCAAATCATCGGTTTTATCAGCTTTTCTAATCTCTATAGCCTCGTCAACTCCGATTTTTATATCATTTGACTGCTCATCTATAGCTACAATCACACCGCAGGTGTTACCGTCAAAACCGTAATCTGAATTATCATATCCGATGTCTAAAATAGTCTGTCTGACTATCTTTTGTATATCCACATAAGAATTTGTTGTAATTTCACCCATTACCAAAATAAGACCGGTGGTTGCACAGGTTTCACAGGCTACCCTGCTGTTTTTATCATATTTTAATAAAGCATCTAAAATAGAATCTGAAATTGCATCGCAAATCTTATCAGGATGCCCCTCTGTAACCGATTCCGAAGTAAACAAATATTTATACATCTAAAATCCTCCTTTTTAATATCTATTCTATAACCTTTTCAGCATAGACAATTTCTATATCAGCTCCAAGAGATTTTAATTTTTTCTCATAACCGTCATATCC
>CAUUFM010000037.1:0-8967 GCA_963544505.1 uncultured Lachnospiraceae bacterium
GCACAAGCCACTACATATGCACGTATCAGAAAAGGTGTCGGCGATGATTTTTCAAGAGCCAACAGACAGAGAATAGTAATAAAAAAATTGTTTGAAAAAGCAAGGAAATTTGACGTTATACAGTTAAACAGGGCTATGGATAATGTGTTACCCTATATTTCCACGAATTTGGATAATTCTCAGATTTTGGATTATGTAAAAGATCTTGCCACTTATGATATAGTTGAAACGGCTGCCTTTCCTTTTGATTTTACCAGTACATACGTGGGCAGAGCTGCTGTAATAGTTCCGATTAATCTGAATAAAAATGTTTTAGATGTACATAGATATCTTTATCCTGAAAAGGATCCGGATTATGATACCTCACAGCTGGTAAAGACGATAAGCGATACTATTAAAAACAACACCGGTGTAAATGATAATACACCGAAGCTTGAGATAAAGTATTATAACGGCGAAGATGCCAATAAGGTAGGAAATTCTATGAACAAGCCGGAAAATATTCCTACTGAAAAAAAAGAAGAAGATTCTGATAAAGTCGGCAATGATAAACAAAAAGATATAAAAGCAAGTGGAGAAAACAATAGTAAAAATGTGAAAAGAATGCCTTGAAATCCTCAAGCTTAATTCATATTTAAAACACAGTGATAACACATAACGGTTGTATATTTTCTATAAGATAAACGAACATAAATATTTTTATACTTTAAGAAAGGAAGTGTGATATTAATGCAAGGTTATGACGATAAGAACAACAATATAGAAAATAATGAACAAGAGCTTGATACAAATGTATTGGATACAAATGTATTGAATGAGAAAAAAGAAGAATATATTGATATTTTTTCCAATGAACCGGATAAAAAGCAGGATAATCAAAATGTTGCAGATAATATAAGTAATTCTGATATTGAGAGTTCTGATGATTATTTTATGAATAATACTTCGGCAGATGACGAAAAAAATAATTATCAATATTATCAGTTCAGCAACACCTCAAACAATAAGAGCTTCAATGAGATAAGAGAGGAAGAAAAGGCTGAAAGATTAAGACAGAAATTATTAAAAAAGCAACACTGTACTACAAACAGTCTTAATAACAACGGCGGTTTTACCGTTAAAAAGTTTTTTGCAATGACAGGACTTGCAATATTTTTAGGAGTTATGGCGGGACTCAGTTTTTTTCTGACCGCTCGTATAGCAGGCAACAGTGTTAAATCCGTATCTAAGCAGATGGAAAATGAAGAAACGGTTACAGTTGAAAACAAGGAGCAGAGGAGAATAGTGGAGGCTACCGGATATAAGGTGCTTAATGATGTGTCACAGATAGTGGCTATGAATAAGCCGGCAATGGTAAATATTTCCGCTACCACAAAAACACAGTTGCAGGATTTTTTCAGGGGTTCATATTATAAGGATATTCCTGTAAGCGGTTCCGGCTTTATTATAAGTGAGGACGAGGACAATTATTATATAGCTACAAACAATCACGTGGTTGATAACGGCAGTAATCTGTCTGTGGCATTCATTGATAATACTGTAGCTCCGGCAACAATAAAGGGAAAGGACAGTCATAACGATCTTGCTGTTATTTCTGTTAAGAAATCCGATATAACCGAAGAAACCAAGCAAAAAATAAAAAAGGTTGAAATCGGTGATTCAAATAATTTGGTAGAGGGTCAAGCGGTAGTTGCTATGGGTAATGCTCTCGGCTACGGACAGTCTACTACGAACGGAATAATTTCGGCTATCGGACGCAGTATACAGTTATCTGACGGTTCAAAGATGGAAGATTTAATTCAAACCGATGCGGCTATTAATTTCGGAAATTCCGGAGGAGCTTTAATAGATGCCACAGGAAGAGTGATAGGAATAAACTCTGCAAAAAACGGTTCAGAGTCTGTAGAGGGAATGGGATATGCTATTCCTATTTCAAAGGCTGAACCTATTATCAATAAAATTTTGCAAGATGACAGAAAGATAGTGGACTTTAAAAACAGGGGTATGCTTGGAGTAACAGGATTTACAACTGATGAAAACATAAAAGACGCTTATGGAATTCCTGTAGGTTTTTATATAAAGAATGTTACAAAAGGCTTGGGAGCCGATAAAGCAGGTATCCTAAACGGCGATGTAATAGTCGAAGTGAACGGATTTAAGGTAAAGACACAGCAGGATATTGCGGAAAGATTGCAGTATTTTAAAGTTGGAGAAACTGTTGATGTGGGAATAATGAGAAATTCCGGCGGAGAATATAAGTTTGATACAAAGAAAGTGGCAATTTCCGCTAAGGATAAAAATATGTTAAATCAGGAGGAAGAGCAAAGAGAGCTTGAGGAATACAAGCAAAACAGACCGTATGTTCAGGAAAATAATGAAGATAATAACGACTTTGAAAATGACAGGCGGTATGATAATTTTAATTATGATAATGATAACAAAATAGGAGAATTATTCGAGGAAATCTTCGGAGCTCGCTAAAAATATTATAAGCTTAATTTACGTCGGCAGCTGAATTCTGCCGGCGTTTAAGTGTTATTAAGGAAAGGGTTTTTGATGGCTGAAAATAACGAAATTAATAATGATGAAATTAAAAATACTAACGATGAAAACATTACAAAAAGTGATGTGAATGAAAACAATGATGACGGTATAAAAAAAGATAAGTTTTGTTTTGTTTGCAGAAGACCTGAAAATACCGCCGGGAAGCTTGTAACTTTGCCTATGGGTATGAATATTTGTATTGATTGTATGCAAAGAACTTTGGATACTATGGGCAATATGCCTCTTGATGAAATGAATTTCGGTAATCTTCCGTTTGGGATTAAAACTTTCAATTTTGCCGATTTTAGCGAAAATTTTTATAACAATAACGACAATGAAAAGGGAGACGAGAACCAAAAGGAGAATGAAAAAGAGGTATCCCAATCTAAATCATCAAAGAAAAATGAAGACAAAAAAAATACATTTGATTTAGAAAAATTACCTCTTCCTCATATTATAAAGCAGGGTCTTGACGAATATGTGATAGGTCAGGATTTTGCCAAAAAGGTAATTTCTGTAGCGGTATATAACCATTATAAAAGAATTTCATCAAAGAATGATAATGAGGTAGATATAGAAAAATCAAATATCCTGTTATTAGGTCCTACGGGATCCGGAAAAACTTATCTTGTACAGACATTGGCAAGGTTGCTCAATGTTCCGCTTGCAATAGCTGATGCAACATCTCTTACGGAGGCGGGATATATAGGAGATGATATTGAAAGTGTGTTGTCAAAGCTCTTATCTGAGGCGAAAGGCGATGTAAAAAGGGCGGAATCGGGAATAGTATTTGTAGATGAGATTGATAAACTTGCCAAAAAGAAAAATGCTCATCAAAGAGATGTTTCCGGTGAATCTGTTCAACAGGGAATGTTAAAGTTGCTTGAGGGTGCTAAGATTGAAGTGCCTGTGGGAGCATCAAGCAAAAACGCTATGGTGCCTTTAACCACTATGAGTACCAAAAATATTTTATTTATTTGCGGCGGTGCTTTTCCCGGAATTGACAATATAATAAAGGAAAGGTTAAATAAGCAAAGCTCTATGGGCTTTTTAGCCGATTTAAAGGATAAATATGATGACGAAGAAGATATATTGAAATATGTTACCTCAGACGATGTAAGAAAATATGGTATGATACCGGAGTTTATAGGCAGGCTTCCTATCATATCTCATTTAAGCGAGCTGTCAAAGGAAAATCTTATACAGATATTAAAAGAGCCGAAGAACGCCATATTAAAGCAGTACAAAAAACTGCTTGAAATGGACGAGGTGGAGCTTAGATTTTCTGATGACGCATTAGAAGCCATTGCACAAAAAGCCATAAAAAGAAAAACGGGAGCCAGAGCGCTCAGATCTATTATAGAGGAATTTATGCTTGATATAATGTATGAGATACCCAAAGATGATAATATAGGCAGGGTTGCAATTACCGCTGATTATATAAACGGCAAGGCATCACCTGTTATAGAAATGAGAACTGTCGGAAGGATAGAGGCGAATTGATTTATATTTTAATAATATGCTTGATTATAACATCAGATTTGATAATTAAACATAAAATCGAAAAAAATGAAAAATTTGAAAATAAAGAACTTTTGAACGGAAAAATTGTAATAAACAGTTTGAAAAATCACGGGATTTCCTTTGGTTTTTTTTCTGATAAACCGGTTGTATTAAGAAAATTTTTGAGTTTTTTTCTTGGTAGCGGTTTAATTATTTATGCTTTTATGTTATGCTTGAAAAAATTAAACTTTACATATAAGATTGCTTTAGCATTCATTTTAGGAGGAGGACTTGGAAATTTAATAGACAGATATAAAAGAGGTTATGTATTAGATTATTTTTCTTTTGTTTCAAAGAGATTTAAAAAATTGAATAAAATGGTTTTCAATATTTCCGATATGTTTGTATTTATAGGAGCATTAATTTGTGCAATAAATTACTTTAAATCGAAGGGAGATTGATCTTTTTTATGAAGAAGATTTTAATAAGAGCCGGAATATCACCTTTTGAGAGTATGTCGGTTCAGGAGATTATATCTTATAACAGAATAGGTCTTAATGTCGGGAATTTGGTTTATTTATATTCTATTTACAGGGCACTTATGGTAGATGATGTTGAATTAGTCCCTACACGCTATATTATAAAAAATCTTGATGTTGATAAGATAAATGAGGAATATTCGGCGTTTGTTATCCCTCTTGCAGATGCTATAAGAAATAGCTATGTAGACAGTTTTAAAAGATTGACAGCCGTTGTTAATAAATTAAAAATACCCTGTCATATTATCGGAGTGGGGATAAGGGCACCTTATAATTATATTGATAAGGGTATTACTTTTGATTATGATGATGTCGCGTATGATTTTTTTAAGGCAATTTTAAATAAATCTCCTATGATAGGGGTTAGGGGAGAAATTACCGCCGATTATCTTAAAAAGATAGGATTTCTACCGGAGAAAGATTTTACCGTAATCGGCTGTCCGTCATTTTATTGTTATGGTGATGAAATCAAGACAAAGCCTTTAGAAATCAGTAACGATATGAAAATTGCATTTAATAATAATGTGATTTCAGGTGAAAAAGTTCAAAAATTTTTGAGACGTATTTGTAGCGATTATGAAGATTATTATTATTTTCCTCAAAGAATCGATGAACTTAAAACCCTTTATTTAGGCAATAATTACAAGTTTAAAAGTAAATGTGAGGGCTATCCTGACACAGCCTTTGATGAGCTGTATCTTAAAGATAAGGTAAAATTTTATTTAAATGTTTATGATTGGCTGGATAAGCTTTCACAAATGGATCTCAGCATAGGTCCGAGGCTTCACGGTAATGTGGCTGCCATTTTGGCAGGGACTCCTGCACTATGGATAGCACACGATGCAAGAATGAGGGAAATAATTGACTATCATAATTTGCCGCATATAAATCATAGCGATTTAAATGAAGATGATACTGTTTCCGATATTTTGAGAAAAGTTGATTTTGAAGATATTTCAGTAGGTCATAAGAAGAGATTTGAGCATTATGTGGACTTTTTAAATAAAATCGGAGTGGATAATATTTTTAAAGATTATAAAAATCCCGAGCTTTCCGCTTTTGATAAAAGAATCAATGAAACACATAAAAATATTGACAGTGAAGTAATATCTGTGTGGAATTGTGACGTTGCAGAGATAATAAGACGTAGAAATCTTGAAATAGATATGGAGCTTGGCAAAAAAAACAGTACCGATTATGAAGAGGAATTAGATGAGATAGCCTATTTAAAAAAAGAATTGGCTAAAACATCAAATAAATTAAATGAGGTAAAAGATGAGCTGAAAGAGATTAAGAAAAGCTTTTGGTACAGATTAATCAGAAAATTACGATAATTTATTGAAAGGCTTTTCACAAATCAGCCGGAGGAGTAAAATTTGCAAAACATAAATCTTGAGATTTTTGAGCTCTCCTTAATTGATAATGCTTTAAAAATAGGTCTTAGAATAAGGGGAGATTTTAATTCTAAGGTAAGAAAACCTATTATTACTGTTATTTTTGATGACGGAACGGAAAACCGAAGAATGCCTATGTCTATACAGGCATATTATCCGAATGAAAATTTAACGGAATTTACTATATTTGCCGGACAAAAATATATGATAAAGCATCTGTTTTTTAATACAGATGCTCCGGGAAAAGTAAAGATAAGTATAGATCTCTCTTACGGAGATGAATATTTTACATCTGTTATTTGCGAACATTCAAGTGATTTTATTACAACGAGTTCCAAAAACTATTCTGTTGCCATCTCTAAAGATAAGAACAATATTGTTCTGTCTAAAAAGGGTAAACTTGCCATAGAAAAAACCGGACCTGTAGGAATGTTTTTAAGATCATTATTTGGCGGTATTTGGAATTTTCTGTTGAACTTATTTATGATTATATTATTTCCCTTTATTTGTATTGAGGGAATTCTTGCTATGTTTAACTGTGTAAAGCCTGCTCCAAAGAATGTAAAAACAGGTATAGGGGGTTTTATTTTTCATATTCAATGGAGAATGAGTTTTATTGTCAGACATAAGGTAGGTTTTAGGGATTTGAAACGCAGAATATCTTTGTTTTTCTTTAATATTTTTAAAATATTCGGAATTAAGAAAAACAGAGTGACTTTTATTTCCAATAGAAGAGATAATATCAGCGGCAATTATGAATATATTTATAAGGAGCTTGTTAAAAATAAGAATCTTGATATCAGATACGTACTTGATACCGGCGAGGGGTGTTTAAGCCATATAAAATATGGCTATTATTTAGCCACCTCAAAGGTTATTCTGATAGATGATTATGTGAGTGCCGTATATTTTGTACCCAGAAGAGCAGGCAACTATCTGATTCAGGTATGGCACGCCTGCGGAGCTTTTAAAACTTTCGGGTTCAGCAGACTCGGTAAATCAGGAGCTCAAAAACAGGGCAGCTATGCTCATAGGAACTATGATTATTGCACAGTAAGTTCAAAAGAGATATGCAGGTTTTATGCAGAGGGATTCGGTTTGTCTTTAGAAAAAGTGGTTGCCACAGGTGTTCCGAGAACTGATATTTTCTTCAGTGAAGAATATAAAGAGAGGGTTGTTACAGGTTTTTATAAAAAATATCCTCATTTAAATGGAAAAAAGATAATATTGTTTGCACCTACTTTTAGAGGAAATAATAAAACCACAGGAAATTATCCGGAAAATAAGTTTGATTTTATCAAGCTTTATGAGAAATTCAAGGGAGAATATGCTATAATTATAAAACATCATCCTTTTGTAAACAATAAAACGGAAATTCCGTCCGAATATAGAGAAGATATTATTGATATGTCCGATAATGAAGAGCTTAATGATCTTTTATTTGTGACGGACATATTGATTACGGACTATTCTTCTGTAGTATTTGAAGCCAGTTTACTTAATATACCTATGCTGTTTTATGCCTTTGATTTACAAAATTATATTTCTACCAGAGGCTTTTACTATGAGTATGACAGCTTTGTTCCCGGAAAAATTGTTTCAAATATGACAAGATTAATTGATGCTGTCAAGAACAAGGATTTTGAAGACTATAAAATTGCGGATTTCAGGAACAGGTTTTTTGACGAACTTGACGGGCGTGCGGGTTACAGAGTAGCGAAATTGATAGAAGATTTAATCAATAGATGAATTATTATGGAGGTAGGTATGATTTTTGCAATAATTTGTGCAGGCGGCATAGGTACGAGAATGGGCGGAAAGCTTCCTAAACAGTATATGAATATTGGAGAAAAACCCATTATATTACACACTATTGAAAAATTTTTGATTAATAACAATTTTGAAAAGATTATTGTGCTCTGTCCTAAGGCTTGGGTAAACCACACCGAAGATTTGGTAAAAAAATATTTAAAGATTAATGACAAAATAGTAGTTTTGGAGGGCGGAGAATCAAGAAATGATACTATTATGAATGCGATTTATCATATTGAGAGTAATTATGGACTTGATGATGACACCATTATAGTAACTCACGATTCCGTAAGACCCTTTTTAACACATAGAATAATAGATGAAAATATTAAGTTTACTGAAAAATACGGTGCCTGTGACACTGTTATACCGGCTACCGATACTATAGTTGAAAGTATTGACGGCAGTAAAATAAGCAATATTCCCGAGCGTAAAAATATGTATCAGGGACAAACTCCTCAATCATTTAAAGCCAAAAAATTAAAGGAGCTTTATAATTCCTTGACGGACACCGAAAAAGAGATTTTAACCGATGCGGCTAAAATATATGTGCTTAAAAATGAACCTATTTATCTTGTAAGCGGAGAGGTATTTAATATAAAAATAACCTATCCCTATGATTTACAGGTGGCGGAGACTCTTATAAATATGAATTATGACGGTAAGGGGTAAGATATGTTAAATTCGATTTATAGATTGATAGCTCCCAGAAGATTCGAGGTATGTTTCAGCGATATTGATATTTTTTCAAGCGATATAATCGTAAGACCTACCTATCTGTCCATCTGTCATGCGGATCAGCGTTATTATCAGGGATTAAGACCTCCTGAAATTTTAGCGAAAAAGCTTCCTATGGCGTTAATTCACGAGGCTATAGGCGAGGTGGTATTTTCAAATGATGATAATATAAAGACGGGAGACAGGGTGGTAATGATACCCAATACTCCTGTTGAAAGGGACGATGTCATAGCTGAAAATTATATCAGAACCAGTAAATTCAGGGCAAGCGGATTTGACGGTTTTATGCAGGATTTAGTGGCACTTAATGCCGACAGGGTTGTTTGTTTGCCCGAGAGTATAGATAATCAGGTAGGGGCTTTTATTGAATTGATGAGTGTAAGTGTACACGCAATATCCAGATTTTTAAGTTTTTCTCATAGAAGAAGAGAAAGGGT
>CAUUFM010000038.1:0-8926 GCA_963544505.1 uncultured Lachnospiraceae bacterium
GCAAGCTTTAACTGACTTTTTTTACTCCTCATCATTTGCACCTATCTTGAAACCGAATCCCCAAATAGTTTCTATATTTACATTACTGTCAAAATTATTAAGCTTTCTCCTGAGCCTTTTTATCGTATCATCTGTTACCCTTGTTTCCACCTCACTTTCATAGCCCCACACATTTGTCAACATTTCCTCTCTTGAAATGGCTTTACCCTGATTCTCAACCATATATGCAAGTAAAGAAAATTCCGTGTTGGTTAATTTTATATCCTTATCCCTGCATTTTACAACCATAGCCGAAGTATTTACAGTAACATCTCCACATACAAGGTTATCAGTCTTTTTTCGTGTTTTTTCCGCATTTAATCTATTAAATACAGCCTTTACTCTCATAGTCAGCTTCACAGGAGAAAACGGCTTTGTAAAATAATCGTCACAACCCATAGTAAAACCTGTAATATAATCCGCATCAGTACCCCTTGCCGTCAAAAGAATTATAGGAACATCATTTCTTTTCCTGATACTTGAACAAACGGAAAATCCGTCAGTACCCGGCATCATAATATCCAATATTACAAGATCGGCAGGATTTTTTTCAAATTCCGCTAAAAGCAGGTCTCCGTTCTCAAAGGTTTTTACATCAAAACCCTCTTCTTTTAAAAAAGATTCTATCAGATCTCTTATATCTTTCTCATCATCGGCAACATATATTAATTTATCCATCTAATACCTTTCTTTCATAACTTTAAAATAATTCCGATAACGGCACAGCCTGCTATTACTAATATAGGATTTATTTTAAACCTTTTATAAAGTGCAAACACCGTTACGAAAATCAAAATATTTATGTAATTGAATAAATCCGATATATTTTTGCTTTTTGAAAATATATCAATTCTTAACAATGCACCTGTGAAAATACCCATACAGGCAGACAGTACAATACCCACCACCGCAGGTCTTATGGAGTAAAAAATCCATTCCACTATTTTTGACTGCTTAAACTTATTTAAAATCTTTGCAACGGATATTATTATAATTATCTCCGGAGCAACAAGCGATAAAGTGGCGACCGCTCCTCCAAAAATTCCGAAAGTTGAATAACCGGCATAGGTAGCCATATTTACTCCCATAGGTCCCGGTGTGCTTTCCGATATGGCTATCATTGTGGTCAAATCTGAGATGCTGTACCAATTATATTTTAAAGAAATTTCTTCTAAAAAAGGAATTGTGGCAAGCCCTCCTCCCACTGCAAACAGCCCTGTTTTAAAAAATTCTATAATCAATATAAAAAGCTTATTCATTTTTTTTATCCGCCTTCTTCATATTTTTTACAGAATTAATAATTATTCCAAGTACCGCAAAACATAACACCGACAAAATGGTGGAAATTGATGTAAAGTACGACAATATAAATCCTGATATGAATATAAGAAATGTAATATTATCTTTTACTCCGGATTTGAAAAGTTTATAAATAGATGATGCCATAAGTACACATACCGCTATTGCGATCCCCGATAAAGCGTGTCTGACCGTCGGATTTGCCTGAAAGTTTGTGATAAATGCGGCTATTAATGTAATTATTATAAGTGAGGGTGAAATGACGCCTAATGTCGCTATTATTCCTCCTGAAATTCCTTTTTTAAAATAACCGATAAAAGTGGCGGTGTTTACCGCAATTACACCGGGAGTACACTGCCCTATCGCAAAATAATCAAGCACCTCTTCTTCAGTTGCCAAATGACGCTTCTGTATAATTTCTTTTTCAATCATAGGCAGCATTGCATAGCCGCCTCCGAAGGTAAATAATCCTATTTTAAAAAATACAAAAAACAGTTCTAAATATTCTTTCAACCGCTACACCTTTCAGCCCTTATCCTTAATCTGATTCGTTGTCGTATCAAGAGTAACCTCAGACTTACCTATATGCCACTTATAAACAGCCGTTCCGATTATTATAATATATCCTATAATGCTGAATTTATCAGGTATCTGTCCTAAGAATAACAGCCCTAAGACTGCCGCAAACAACACCTGTGAATAGTCAAATACGGAGATTTCCTTTGCAGGAGCTTTTGAATAAGCCAAAGTTATTGAAAATTGTCCCAAAGTGGCACAAAGTCCCGCCAAAACAAGCATTGATAATTGATAAGTCGTCAGATGTACCCCGTAGAATACGGCACCCGGCAATAAGAGTACGCAGGATATTAAAGAAAACGAACAGACGATTATCCTATGGTCTAAATGATATTTCCCCATTTTTCTGACATAGGTGTAGGCAAGTCCGGCACAAAAACCGCTGAATACTCCTATCATTGAATTTAAAAAACTGCTGTTCATAGAGGGCTTTACTACAAATATTGCACCGATAAAAGCCACTATCAAAGCCAGCCACTCCTTTTTAGATGCCTTTTCTTTCAAAACAAAATAGGACAGAATCATAGCGAAAAATGGAGATAATTTATTTAAAATATTTGCATCGGAAATATTTATCTTATCTATGGCATAAAAATTACATAAAAGACCCAAAGTTCCGAAAAAGCTCCTCATAAAAAGGTCAATCGCATTCATCTTATTGAGCTGTACTTTCACCTTGCCCTTAAACAAAAGACTGAAAGAAAGTACTCCGGCTACCAAATTTCTGAAAAATGCTTTTTGATATGTAGGTATATCTCCTGACAACTTTATAAAAAAACTCATTAACGAAAAACCGAATCCTGCTAAAATAATAAACAGGATAGCCTGCCTTTTATCACTCATCTTATGCCTTCTTTCATATACTCTATAGATTTTAATATATAAACCTCTCTTATAATATCACTATTTTAAAACCTAAGCAAGTATCGGGTGCTTAAAGTTATCGCAAACCTATGAATGAAAATTTTATTAATAATTTTTGGAACAAGGATATAAGGTGCTTTTATAAATTAAGCGAACGTCTGTTGAATGTTTTCAATGACGGTTCAAACGGATAAAAAATAAGCTACAAGTCGCATGTTTGAGCGTAGCGAGTTGCGACTTGTGTTTTTTATTCCGTTTGTTTACCGTCATAAAACATGAAAGATCAGAGAGATTAATTTATAAAAGCACCTTGTATATCCAATTCATAAAATTCTCATTCATAGGTTTGTCCTATGTTCGTAATTTTATCCACTTGTGTTTTTTAAGTATTTATGCTACAATGCGAGTACTTGATGTATTAGAAATAATTAAATTTTTAAGGAGGAACATTATGAAAGTTATAGAATTTTTAAAAGCGGCAAAGCTTTTTTACGGAGCAACGGCGGAGGGCGACACTCCACACGTAAGACCCTTGGGATTCGTTATGGAATACGACGGAAAGCTTGCTTTTTATTCCGATAACAGAAAAAATATGTTCAAACAATTAAAGGCGAATCCGAAAATCGAAATCGCCGCAATTGACGCAAAAATGAATACTCTCAGAATGAGCGGAAAGGTTAATTTTATAACTTCTCCTGAAAGCAAGAAAGCTGCACTCGATGCTATGCCGGATTTGGCAAAGATAGGCTATGCCGTAGATGATAATATTTTTGAAATCTATACAATAGATGACTTAAGCTACTCACTGACAACAATTATGGGTAAAAAGCTGGACATAGAGCTGTAATACTTTTTAATATCGAAGCTTTATAACAGGCATTGACGAAAAATCGAACAATGCCTGTTTTTGTATCTCATATAATTACCGAAATTTAAGCTATGCTTGCTTGACTTTTAAACAAATTTGGCTTATAATTAAATGTCCGCACAGCCGGGGAGATAGCGGTGCCCTGTACCTACAATCCGCTACAGTAGGGGTGATGTCTTGTTTCGGATATTTATTGTGAATATTGACTCTATTTTGAAGCGTTGATACTTTGGTCTTGTACGGCAAGGGCTTGTGAACCGTGTCAGGTTGGGAACAAAGCAGCACTAAGCAAATTTCCTTGGGTGTTGCAAGGGTGCCGAAGTTGAGCCGATTAATAAAGCACAGGTTCGTAATGATATTCAACACAAGACGTGCGGTATTCTAATGGAGACGTATCGAAGCGGTCATAACGAGCCTGACTCGAAATCAGGTTGTCCTTCGGGACACGTGGGTTCGAATCCCACCGTCTCCGTATTCTTTTTTTCTAAAAATATTTCAAAAAATACTATAAATTTCCCTATTTTTAAAAAAATATTATTTCAGCTGTCCTTATTATATCAAAGATAACCTATAATAAAAAAGTCCCTCAGGATATACCCTAAAGGACTTTTATTTTTATAATATCAGCTCAAAATTCAAATAATTAAGCCAAAATCTTTGCAACCTTACCTGAACCTACTGTTCTTCCACCCTCACGGATAGCGAAACCTAATCCCTCTTCCATAGCGATTGGGTGAATCAGCTCTATTGTCATCTCTACGTGGTCTCCGGGCATACACATCTCTACACCGTCAGGTAATGTAACGACACCTGTAACGTCTGTTGTTCTGAAATAGAACTGAGGTCTATAGTTTCCGAAGAATGGAGTATGACGTCCACCCTCGTCTTTTGTCAATACGTAAACCTGTGCTGTAAACTTTGTATGGCAGTTTACTGAACCCGGCTTAGCCAAAACCTGTCCTCTTTCGATTTCAGTTCTCTGAACACCTCTTAAAAGTGCTCCTATGTTATCACCTGCACGTCCCTCGTCAAGAAGCTTTCTGAACATCTCAACTCCGGTAACTACAGATTTCTTCTTCTCTTCTCTTATTCCGAGTATTTCAACTTCCTCGTTAACCTTGATAATACCTCTTTCTACTCTACCTGTAGCAACAGTTCCACGACCTGTGATTGTGAACACGTCCTCAACAGGCATTAAGAAAGGCTTGTCTATAGGTCTTTCAGGCTCTGCCACATAAGAGTCTACAGCCTTGATAAGCTCTAATATCTTATCTCCCCATTCTGATGAGGGATCTTCAAGTGCCTTTAAAGCTGAACCCTGAATGATAGGTGTGTCGTCACCCGGGAAATCATACTCGTTAAGCAGATCTCTGATTTCCATTTCAACAAGCTCAAGCAACTCAGGATCAGCCGCATCACACTTATTCATAAATACCACGATATATGGAACACCTACCTGTCTTGCAAGCAGAATATGCTCTCTTGTCTGAGCCATTACACCGTCGGTAGCGGCAACAACCAGGATAGCACCGTCCATCTGTGCGGCACCTGTGATCATATTCTTTACATAGTCGGCGTGTCCCGGACAGTCAACGTGAGCATAGTGACGAGCCTCAGACTCATACTCAACGTGAGATGTAGCTATAGTAATACCACGCTCTCTTTCTTCAGGAGCCTTATCTATCTGATCGAACGCATAAGCTGTACCTGTTCCCAATCTCTCGTGAAGCGTTCTTGTAATAGCAGCTGTTAATGTAGTTTTACCGTGGTCAACGTGACCGATTGTACCGATATTAACGTGGGGTTTTGTTCTTTCAAACTTTGTTTTTGCCATTTGAATTAATCCTCCTTGATTTCAACTTATATTTTAAATGTGCCATTTATTATACACTAATGGCTATATTATATTTTATTTTATACTTAAATGCAAGTGTTTTTATTTCTTATTAAGCACCTTTTCTTGAATATTTTTCGGCACCTGCTCATATTTTTCAAAGAACATAGAATAGTTTCCTCGACCCTGTGTCTTTGAACGAAGATCTGTAGCATATCCGAACATTTCAGATAACGGAACAAAACCTCTTACAATCTTACCTCCGCCGATGTCGTCCATTCCTTCAATTCTTCCTCTACGAGAGTTTATATCACCGATTACATCTCCCATATATTCCTCAGGCATAGTCACTTCGACTTTCATAATAGGCTCAAGCAATGCGGGTGCACCCTTTTCCATAGCCTCCTTAAATGCCATAGAGCCGGCTATATGAAATGCCATTTCTGATGAATCGACTTCGTGATAAGAGCCGTCATAACATACCGCGTGCAGTCCTACTACCTGATAACCGCCCAGTATACCGGATTTCGTAGCCTCCTGTATACCGTCGTCAACCGCCGGAATGTACTCTTTAGGAATAGCACCGCCGACAACCTCCGAATCAAACTTATAAAGCTCTTCTCCGTTAACGTCCATAGGCTCAAAACGTACCTTACAATGTCCATATTGACCACGTCCGCCGGACTGTTTGATATACTTTCCTTCCACATCAACAGGCTTTGTGATAGCCTCCTTGTATGAAACCTGTGGAGCTCCGACATTCGCCTCCACGTGAAACTCTCTTAAAAGTCTGTCTACGATAATCTCCAAGTGTAATTCACCCATACCGGCTATGATAGTCTGTCCGGTTTCTTCATCGGTATGTGCCTTGAATGTAGGATCTTCTTCGGAAAGCTTTGCCAATGCTTCTCCAAGCTTTCCCTGACCCGCCTTTGTTTTAGGCTCGATTGCAAGCTCGATAACGGGCTCCGGAAATTCCATAGACTCAAGTATTACCGGGTGTTGTTCATCACAGATGGTATCACCCGTACCTGACAGCTTAAATCCTACAGCGGCTGCAATATCACCTGCGTATACCTTGTCCAATTCCTGTCTTTTATTGGCGTGCATCAAAAGGATTCTGCCTACACGCTCTTTTTTACCCTTTGATGAATTGTATACGTAAGAACCTGTGTTCATACTTCCCGAATAAACTCTGAAGAAAGCAAGCTTTCCTACAAACGGATCAGCCATAATCTTAAATACCAGAGCCGAGAAAGGCTCATCATCGCTTGATTTTTTAACTATAGGATTACCGTCCATATCCGTTCCGTCAATCGGCGGAATATCCACAGGAGAGGGCATAAAATCTATTATCGCATCAAGGAGCTTTTGAATACCTCTGTTTTTGTATGCCGAACCGCAACAAACAGGTATAGCTTCACACTGACACGTACCCTTTCTTAAAGCTTTCTTCAAGTCGTCAATAGAAGGCTCGTTACCCTCTAAATATTCCATCATCAAGTCGTCGTCCAATTCGCAAATCTTCTCAACCAATTCGCTATGATAAAGCTCCGCTTCATCTTTCATATCATCGGGAATATCAGTTTCATCAATATTCATTCCCTTATCGTCATTGTATATATAGGCCCTCATCTTAAACAGGTCTATAATACCTTTAAAATTTTCCTCTTTTCCTATTGGAAGCTGTGTAATTATGGTATTCTTGCCGAGCTTATTCTTTATCTGATCCACTACCGCCAAGAAATTAGCTCCCAGTATGTCCATCTTATTTACATATGCCATTCTGGGTACATTATAAGTATCAGCCTGTCTCCAAACGTTTTCAGACTGCGGCTCCACACCGCCCTTAGCACAAAATACACCTACTGCACCGTCAAGAACTCTTAATGAACGCTCCACCTCTACGGTAAAATCCACGTGTCCCGGGGTATCAATAATGTTTATTCTGTTTTCTAAAGCATCTTTTCTGTCCTGAACTGTCCAGTGGCAAGTGGTGGCTGCGGACGTTATTGTGATACCGCGCTCCTTTTCCTGCTCCATCCAGTCCATAGTAGCTGTACCCTCGTGTGTGTCGCCCAGCTTATAGTTTACACCGGTATAAAACAAAATACGCTCTGTAAGTGTGGTTTTTCCGGCATCAATATGTGCCATAATACCGATGTTTCTGGTTCTTTCCAATGGGTATTCTCTTCCGGCCAAAAATTTTTCCTCCTAAAATAAATCCTGTTCCAAATTAAAAATTTAACTAAAATCTATAATGTGCAAAAGCCTTGTTGGATTCTGCCATCTTGTGCATCTCTTCTTTTCTCTTAACAGCGGCGCCGGAATTATTGGCTGCATCTAAAATCTCCGCTGCAAGCTTTTCTTCCATTGTCTTTTCGCTCCTCTTCCTTGAGAAATTAGTGAGCCAACGAAGAGCAAGCGCCTGTCTTCTCTCAGGTCTGACCTCAATAGGTACCTGATATGTAGCACCACCTATTCTCCTTGCCTTTACTTCAAGAACAGGCATAATGTTATTTAATGCATCTTCAAATACATCAAGTGCAGGCTTTCCCGCCTTTTCTTCAACCCTACCGAATGCACCGTAAACAATGCCGGCGGCTATTCCTTTCTTACCGTCATACATAATGTTATTGATAAGCTTGGTTACCACCTTGTTCTCATAGATAGGATCTGCCAATACATCTCTTTTTTGGGTATGTCCTTTACGCGGCACGTTCCTTCCCTCCTTAAATAAGAATTTAAATCATAGGTACTCACAAATCTGATGAATACTTGTGTTCATTCCGGTAATTTTAAGTCGTATATTCCTATGCAGTCGATGCTTATACATCCGGCTCGACACTAAAATCCGGTATCTTTTATAATTATTTTATCAGTTTAATACAGTTCTATTACTTTGCAGCGGCTTTTGGACGCTTTGCACCGTACTTAGAACGTGCTTGCTTTCTGTTAGCAACACCGGCTGTATCAAGTGTACCTCTAATAATATGGTATCTTGTACCCGGTAAATCCTTTACTCTGCCACCCCTTATAAGAACAACGCTGTGCTCCTGTAAATTGTGACCCTCACCGGGAATATAGCCTGTAACCTCTATTCCGTTGGATAAACGAACTCTGGCTATCTTCCTCAGAGCTGAATTAGGCTTTCTCGGTGTAGCGGTTTTAACTGCCGTACACACACCTCTTTTTTGTGGAGAAGCCTTGTCGGTCTCTTTTTTTCTAAGTGAGTTGAAGCCCTTTAATAAAGCCTGTGAATTGGATTTCTTGCTTACACTTTCTCTGCCGTTTTTAACTAATTGGTTAAATGTGGGCATTTCTTCACCTCCGATACTAAATTTTATTGGTCTGCCTTAGACTGCATTTTAAAGCATAAAAATCTATGATTTACATAATAAACCATAGATTATAATTTTATAACCAAATGTATAATTTGTCAAGTT
>CAUUFM010000039.1:0-8697 GCA_963544505.1 uncultured Lachnospiraceae bacterium
TCATACAAATTCCGTCATCTATCGGAACTACACTGCTTTTAAGGCTTTCATTATGCGTCACCTCATATAAATATTCCCTTAATCTATGATGAATAGTCCTATCACGTCTTTCTACCGCAAATCTTGATTCCAATATATAACTGTCATAAAGCACGTTGTCGGCAATTAGAAGCCCTCCCTTACTAAGCAATCTTATAATATCCGGCAAGAGCGTAATATATTGAGCCTTTGCAGCATCAAGAAAAATAAAATCATAGCCTGCATTTTCCTGTTTCAACACCTTTGCGGCATCTTCCTCAACTAATGTTATTCTGTCGTCAAACCCGTATTTCTTAAAATTATCAAGTGCCACAGGTATTCTTTTGTCATAATTTTCTATGGTTTTTATCTTAGAATCAGGAACAATCTTTGCCATCAAAATAGCGGAAAAACCTATTGCAGAGCCTATCTCAAGAATAGTATTAGGATTTTTTACAGTCAAAACGGTTCTTAAAAATTCTCTTGCACCCCTCTTTATTATAGGAACACCAAATTTAACGGCATAATCCTCTATTTCTTTTAATTCATCGCTCTCATCTGTACAAAGCGATGAAATATAGGTATCAAGCCTCTTTTTATATTCTATCATTATTCGGACTTTTTCTCCTTATCGGAATCTTCATCACTTTTGCTGATTATGGCAAAAATTTCATCGGGAAGCATAGAGCTGTTCAAGACATAGGTTCCCGCTTCCACTTTTTTTGCATATTTAGATAATTTAAGCTGTAAATAAGCAACCGGCAGGCTTTTTACAAGATCGTTCTTATACAAAATAGTTGCCACCTGCCTGTTTCCCGCATTTTCGGGTATGGTTATCTCTACCTCAGTTCCTTTGTCATCATAGGATTTAGGATTAAATACCGCATATCCCACCTCATAAGAGGACTTGCTGAAAAATATCACCGCTAAAATGACAATTATAATCAGCCCTGTGATTAATACACCTGATAATGATTTTAATAAAATTACTGAAAATCTGCCTCTTCTTGACATCAATTATACCTCAGTTTCCATAATTATAGGTATAATCATCGGACTTCTTCTTGTTTTTTTCCAGATATATGAACCGACATTGTCCTTTATATCGGATTTTATTTTATTCCAATCTCTTATATTATTTCCCAAAGAATTCTGTATTGATTCAGATGAAACCTGCCTCACCTCTTCCATAAAGTCCTCAGATTCCCTCACATACACAAAGCCTCTTGAAACAAGGTCGGGCCCTGCCAATACTGTTCCGGAATTTCTGTCAAGAGTCAGCACAACTATTACAATTCCCTCCTCCGACAAACGCCATCTGTCACGCATTACAATGTTTCCTACATCTCCGACACCCAATCCGTCAACAAAAATACTGCCGGTAGGAACATTACCTACCACTTCGCAACCGTTTTCGTCCATCTCTATGATATCCCCGACCTTTACGATATAGATGTTCTCTTTCGGAATATCAAGACTTTCCGCGATCATAGCATTGGCTTTTCTATGCTTAAACTCTCCGTGCACCGGTATAGCATACTTCGGTTTTACAAGACTGTACAACAGCTTTATCTCCTCCTGACAGGCGTGCCCCGACACGTGAACATCTTGGAATATAATATCTGCACCCTGCATTGCCAGCTCATTCATCACCTTTGATACGGCTTTCTCATTTCCCGGAATCGGGTGAGAGCTGAATATAATAATATCATCAGGCTTAATAGAAACCTTTCTGTGAGAGCCGTTTGCCATTCTGGATAATGCCGCCATAGATTCTCCCTGACTTCCCGTTGTAATAATAACTGTTTTATTATCGGGATAATTGGAAATAAATTCCGTTTCGATTAAGGTGTTTTCAGGAATATTTATATATCCTAATTCAGAGGCTATACCTATGGTATTTACCATACTGCGCCCCTCTATCATTACTTTTCTGTCAAATTTTTTGGCGGAATTTATTATCTGCTGTACTCTATCGACATTTGAAGCAAAGGTTGCCACAATTATTCGCCTGTCCTTATGCTTTTCAAACAGCTGATCAAATGTTGCACCTACGGTTTTTTCAGATGGTGTAAAACCCGGTCTTTCAGCATTTGTACTGTCCGATAATAATGCAAGTACGCCCTTTTTTCCAATCTCCGCAAGCCTTTGCAAATCTATCACATCACCGAATACCGGAGTATAATCGACCTTAAAATCTCCCGTATGCACTACAGTACCCGCTGCACAGTATATGGCAAAAGACACCGCATCAGCTATACTGTGATTCGTTTTTATAAATTCCACTCTTAAGGAGCCGAGTGTTACCGACTGTCCGCATTTTATCACCTTGCGTTTTGTGCTCTCCAATAAATTATGCTCCTTTAATTTATTTTCAATAAGCGCTATGGTAAGCTTGGTTCCATAAATAGGCAAATTTAATTCTTTTAAAATATATGGAAGAGCACCGATATGGTCCTCGTGTCCGTGAGTAATAAAAAATCCCCTCACCTTACTTGCATTTTCCTTTAGATATGAAATATCCGGTATCACAAGATCTATACCGGGCATATCGTCTTCCGGAAAAGCAAGCCCGCAATCCACCACAATAATAGTATCCTGATATTCATAAACCGTAATATTCATTCCAATGATATCAAGACCTCCGAGCGGGATTACTCTTAACTTATCATTTGTATTTTTTCCCAAAATAAAATTAACCCTCCTCTACTTAAAAAATTAAATCTATATCTTCAAGCTGTTCTTCAAAAACAGCCATTACGTTCTTTAATACATCTTCATCATCAACAATTTCAAATATCAGTTCATCAGATTCTACGCCTGCCGTATTAAGTAATATAAGCATCTCGTCAGCCTCTTCGACATTTTCACTATTTACAGCCAAATAATAATCCTTATCCAAGATAGTAGCCTTGTCTAAAATATAAAACGGTATTTCATCTCCATTATCATCTTCAATAAAAATCTCCGTCAATTCTTCATTCATATTTTCTAAAGTCATATACGTTCCTCTTTCATAAATATTTAAATACTGCAAATAACCTCTATTTTATTTTTATAGAAGTCCTTGTTATCAAGATATTCCTGTAAAATAACAGATGCAGCCAAGCTGTCAATATATTTTTTTCTTTCCGACACGGCAATGTTGCATCTAAAAAGAATTTCATCAGAAGAAATGGTAGTTAAGCTCTCATCTACCATCAATATATCAATATTAAATTTTTCAGTAAGCAATTCTTTAAATATAAGAGTTTTTTCCGCCCTTTTATTCAAACTCCCGTCATTATTTAAAGGTAATCCGAGCACAATCAACCCTATGTTGTTTTCTTCGATGATAATTTTAAGTGCTGAAATTGTGGAGCGCAGCTTGCTTTCTCTATCTCTTTTAATCGTAGCAAGCGGGTGTGCACACAATAACAGCTCATCACTTATAGAAACACCAAGAGTTTTAGAGCCGAAATCAAGGCCCATTATTTTTGAAGCTTTGCTCATAAAATTTATTTATTTTCATCTGAAAATTTTACTTTTATATAGGTCTTTAAAAGCTCCTCTATAAGCTCATCTCTTTCCACTTTCATTATCAAAGCTCTTGCTCCGTTATGACTGGTGATGTAAGTAGGATCTCCGGACATAATATAACCTACTATCTGACTTATAGGATTATAGCCTTTTTCCGTCATAGCCTCATACACAGAACTTAATACCAGAGCCGCATTTGTTTCATAGACTCCGGAAACATTAAAAAACTGTGTATTGGCTAAATTTTCTTTATTCATATTAACCTCCTTTATTTAAATTCCATAATCAGACCGTTCTTTAAACTTCCTATAATTTTACCACGAATAATGCTACCCGTCAAATCAATATTTTCATTTATACACATTATATAGGTTGGAACATATCTTTTTGAGTAACCCTTATAGTATGTGACATTATCAAACACGACTTTTTCCTCAAGTAATACCTCTTCAATATCTCCTATTTGATCTTTTATATATTCCTCCCTTAATTTATCGGTTTCTTCCGTCAAAATATTGGCTCTGCGCTTCTTTTCCGCATTAGACAGCTGCCCCGTCATACTTGCCGCCCTTGTACCTGTTCTTATTGAAAAAGGAAATATATGAGCCTCATAAAATTTCACTTTTTTTACAAATTCCAATGTTTCATCAAATTCACTTAAGGTCTCACCGGGAAAGCCCGCTATAATATCCGTTGTTAAAGATACTTTTTTATAGTATCTTTTTAAAAGTTCGCATTTATCAAAAAATTCACCTGATGTATATTTTCTGTTCATTCTTTTTAATACGGTATCACTGCCGCTTTGCAATGACAGATGAAAATGCGGCAGAAGCTTTTCATTGTATTTTAAAGCCTCTAAAAATTCCTTTGTAATTATCCCCTGTTCAAGAGAGCCTAATCGTATTCGTTTAACCTCATTAATTTCGGCAATTTCATTAATTATATCAGATAGAGCTTTATAAGGGCTTCCTGTTTCTTTTCCGTAAGATGATAAATGTATTCCCGTTAATACAAGCTCGCAAAAGCCTTGATTAACAAGTTTTCTTGCATCTTTTAAAACCTCTTCTTTAGGAACACTGAATAAATTATTTCTTGCAAACGGAATAAGGCAATAACTGCAATATCTGTCACAACCGTCCTGAATTTTAAGAAAAGCTCTTGAGTGACTGTTTTCGTCCTGTAAATAATCGCAGTTTTCGGAATATAAATCATCATATAGAGGCTTTATTTCTCTATTTTCAAGCTCCTTTTTCAATATATTAACTATATTCTCTTTTTCTTTATTATCCACAAGAATATCTATATTCAGACTTTCTTTGAGCTCATCTTTTGCAATCTTTGCATAACAGCCTGCCGCCACCACAATTGAGTGTTTGTTTTTGACTTTGGCTCTATTAAGCATCTGTCTTGATTTTTTATCTGCAATATTGGTAACGGTACAGGTGTTTACAATGTAAATATCCGCAACCGAGTCAAAATTCACCATAACAAAACCGGCTTGTACCAATGCTTCCTGCATTTTTACCGCCTCATAATAATTCACCTTACAACCGAGATTATGTATAGCTACGGTATAACTCATCTGTATTCTCCCAAAATTTTAATGATTTTTATTGACTTTTAAGCTGTTTCCCTGTAATATATATTCGACAATCAAAAGTCATAATGTTATTATAAATTATTTAGGAGGTCTTTTCAATGAAAACAGTACAAGTTTCGTTAAATACGATTGATAAAGTAAAGTCTTTCGTTAACAATATATCTAAATTCGATAATGATTTTGATCTTGTGTCAGGCAGATATGTAATAGATGCAAAATCTATAATGGGGATATTTTCTCTGGATTTGGCAAAACCGATTGACTTAAACATACACGCTTCAGATAATCTTGATGAAATATTGGAAGTATTAGCTCCCTATATAGTTTAAATACATTTTATAAATATTATACAATCCGAAACATTATTGGAATTGCTTTTCTCGATGTTCGGATTTTTCAGCAAGCACCGGTCTATACATTTCTTTGTTTAAGCTTTTTGATTTGACTTATTTTAATTCAAAAGAAATGACAGGCTGAGTGCGTATTTAGTTTTTAAATAACAAAACACAGTATTTGAAAGGATTTCCGATGAGTACCGAACTTATTATTTCTAAAGAGGAAAATAAAAGTTTTTATAAAAAAACGTTTGCCCTTGTTATGCCTATGGCGGTTCAAAATCTCATAAATGTAGGAGTTACCGCAGCGGATACGGTAATGCTCGGATATATAGATGAAACAGCCATTTCAGCTGTTTCTTTAGCAAATCAGATATTATTCATATTAGTCTTAATTGTGTTCGGAATAACCTCCGGATCAAGTATACTTAATTCGCAGTATTGGGGAAAACAAAACATCAAAGCTATAGAAAATGTCCTTGCTATCTCTCTTGATTTTTCACTTATTATATCATCAATATTTACTATAGGAGCTTTATTTATTCCGGAAACTTTAATGAAAATTTATAGCAGCGACCCGCAGGTTATCTCTTTAGGTTCAACATATCTGAGAATAGTCTGCTTCACATATATAATTTCAACCGTCACAACCATTTATTTCAATACACTTCGCAGTATGGAAAGGGTCGTTATATCCACGGTTGTTTATGGAATTTCTCTTTTAATAAATGTGTCTATAAACGCCGTTTTAATGTTCGGATTATTTAACTTTCCAAAGTTAGGTGTTATAGGAGCGGCTATAGGTACGATATGTGCCAGAGTATTTGAACTTATAGTCGTAATTTATTTATCCAATAAGAAAAACAGCTATTTAAAAATAGTTCCGAAATATTTATTTCACATAGATAAGCTCTTATTAAAAGATTTCATCAAATACAGCACTCCGGTAATTATAAATGAAATGTTTTGGGGAGTAGCCATTTCCACCAATTCCGCCATAATAGGAAGATTAAGCACATCTGCCGCCGCCAATGCAATAGCTATGGTAACAAAACAATTAGCTCAGGTAATATCCTTGGGTGTGGCTATGGCTACAGCAGTTATACTCGGGAAAATGATAGGTGAGGGTATAAAAAAACAAAGAGTTAAAATTTATGCCGGAAAATATCTGAAGCTGTCATTTGTTTTGGCAAGCATTAGCGGTATCCTTATCTTATTATTAAGAGACTTACCGGCAAAATATATGAAATTAAGCTTTGATGCAAATATGTATCTGTCCCATATGCTGATAGTTTTAGCATTTATCTTTGTATGTCAGACAATGAATACCACTATGATAGTAGGGGTGTTCAGAGCCGGAGGAGACAGTAAAATAGGACTTATAATTGATGTCGCTTCAATGTGGTTTTTTTCAATTCCGGCAGGAATTATAGCAGGATTCATTCTTCACTTGGACGTAAGAATAGTTTATACTCTGCTGCTTTTTGATGAGATTCTTAAAATTCCTATGTGTGTAATCAGATATAGGAGCGATAAGTGGATAAAAGATGTTACAAGACAGATAATATAGTAAACTAAAACGAGGAGAAATATATAAGTCTAAGTTTTTTAGCTATAAATCATAAAATCGGCGGTTCATATTTAATAACCGCCGATTTTCTATTCACATACCTGTCAGTTCATCTAATATAGCATTGGCTACATCTGATTTTGACATAAGCTCAAGCTGTAATTCTTTATCCTTTGTAATTATGGTTACCTTATTCGTGTCGTGAGCGAAACCTGCACCTTTTTCTAAAAGATTATTTGCAACTATCATATCCAAGTTTTTAGAATTAAGCTTCTTTTTAGAATTTTCAGTCAAATTCTCGGTTTCCATAGAAAATCCGCATAATAACTGTCCATCAGCCTTATTCTCACCTAAATATTTCAATATGTCA
Organism: uncultured Lachnospiraceae bacterium; assembly: GCA_963544505.1. Taxonomy (GTDB): domain Bacteria; phylum Bacillota; class Clostridia; order Lachnospirales; family Lachnospiraceae; genus CAUUFM01. Next base: position 7,413 of record CAUUFM010000039.1, read on the forward strand.
CAGGTTCTTTCAAGTTTTATTTCAAGATTGTTATCTGATTTTTTGATTTTATGAGAGCTTACATCGGCAGGTCTATAATCCGCTACCGCAGCCGCCTTTATAATTATATCATAATTATCGGAATTTCCGGTAACCTCATTAAACATATCCTCTGCGGTATCAATATATATAGTTTTTACAAACGGTATTTCAGGCAATGCCTTTGTTCCGCTTACCAATGTCACATTTGCACCTCTATTGGCAGCCGCCTTGGCTATGGCATAACCCATCTTTCCGGTGGAATGGTTGGAAATATATCTTACGGGGTCTATCTTTTCTTTAGTAGGTCCTGCCGTCACAAGTATATTTTTATTTATAAAATCTTTGTCTGTTACAGCTTTTTCTATATAAGAGTATAAAACTTCAGGTTCCGGCATTTTCCCGATTCCGATATCCTTGCAGGCTAATAATCCCGTAGACGGTGTAATGACCTCTATACCGTATTTTTTCAATATATCAATATTATTTTCAGTTATCGGATTATTATACATCTGTGTATTCATAGACGGAGCTACTATTTTTGTACAGGTGCTTGCCAAAAAAGTCGTGGTCAGCATATTATCCGCTATACCGTATGCTATCTTTGCTATAATATTGGCAGTGGCAGGAGCTATTAAAAACACATCGGCTTTTTTAGCAAGAGCTATATGCTCCACCTCAAAATTAAAATCTCTGTCAAAGGTGTCTACTATACATTTATTTGAAGTTAACGTTTCAAATGTGGTTTGAGTGATAAATTCGGTTGCATTTTCCGTCATCAGCACGTGTGTATCAAAACCCGCCTTTGAAAGCATACTGCATAATGAAGCTGTCTTATATGCGGCTATTCCTCCACACACACCTATAATTGCCGTTTTCCTGTTTGACATAAAATCTCCTCAGCTTTCATAACATTAAAATAAATATGAATTTATTCAAGTAAAGATGCCTTTATCAACTCTTTTGTAAATTCTGATTCAGGATTTAAAAAAATCTGTTTTGTATCGCCTCTTTCTATTATTTCCCCTTTATTCATAACCATTACTCTGTCACATATTTGATAAATAACGTTTATATCGTGAGAAATAAATAAATATGTCAGATTATGCTTCTCCTTAAGTTCCTTTAACAGTTTAAGTATCTTTTGTTGTATGGTTACATCAAGAGATGATGTCGCCTCGTCCAATACTATAAATTTGTTTCCTCCTATTAAGGCTATTCCCAAACAAACCCTCTGTCTTTGACCGCCTGACAGTTCCATAGGATA
>CAUUFM010000040.1:0-8509 GCA_963544505.1 uncultured Lachnospiraceae bacterium
ACATATCTTTCGTTTCTTTCTACGACTATTTTTATAGCATTTTCTCCATAATGATAAGAATTTGCCCTTATGGTATCCCTGCTTTCCACAATACAGTTTTCTATATGGCAGTTGTTTCCCAAATAAACGTCGTTAAAGATTATTGAGTTTTTGATTACACAGTTATTTCCTATTACCACTTTTTTAAATAAGATAGAATTTTCCACCTTGCCGTTTATTATACAACCGCTTGAAATAAGGCTGTTTTTAACCTCTGCCGTTTCGTTGTATTTAGCAGGCGGATTATCGTCAGCCTTTGAATATATCTCAGGAGCTTCATTAAAAAAATATTTTCTGATATCGGGATTAAGAAAATCCATATTTGTCCTGTAGTATGATGGAACTGTAGAAATATTACTCCAATAATCCTGTGTTTTATATCCGTAGATTTTCTTTAAGTTTTTATATCTTATTATTATATCTCTGACAAAATCAAAACGATCCTCTTCTGCGGCGCGTTCAAGCAAATCTATCAGCTGCCGTCTTCTTATAATGTAAATACCGGTTGAAATTGTCTTGTAGTTGGTAATCATCGGCTTTTCTTCAAAGTCTATTATTCTTGAATCCTCGTCCATTCTAATCATTCCAAATCTGGTGGGATCCTCATATTTGGGTAGCTCAGTACAGACTATAGTGATATCTGCTCTTTTTGAAATGTGATATTCAAGAACCTTTGAATAATCAAGCTTATAAACACAATCTCCTGTGGCTATTATGACATAGGGCTCGTGACATCTTTTTAAAAAATCAATATTTTTATACATTGAATCCGCAGTTCCTCTGAACCAAGAGCTGCTGGCGGCTGTAATAGTAGGATTGAATACATAAAGTCCGCCCTGTTTACGACCGAACCCCCACCATTTTGAAGAATTTAAATGTTCGTTTAATGACCTTGAATTATATTGAGTTAAAATAGCTACCTTGTTTACGCCGGAGTTCGTCATATTACTTAGTGCAAAGTCAATGCAACGATAGCTTCCGGCAACAGGCATAGCGGATATTGCACGCTTGGTGGTTAAAGCTTTCATACTGTTGCTGTTTCCGCCGGCTAAAATAATTCCGACTGCTTTCATATTTTATCGACCTCCTTTTCAGTGTTAAGGAATTGTCCGCTTTCCAAGTAATTATTCGGATAATCAGCCAATGTCGTTTTTCCGTAAATAGCAGTATTTTTACCGATGCTGACATTTGAAGGTATAATGCTGTTTTCTCCTATTACAGCAAGTGAGGAGTTGTAAATATCAGGTCTGAATATATTCGGAATGTCATCTCCCACTCCTATTTTTACATTATCACCGATTATTGTATCTTCTGCAATAATAGCTCTGTCAATATAGCAGTTGTTTCCTATTTTGGCATCAGACATTATAATAGAGTCTTTAACGGTGCTGCCCTCGCCTACGGTTACTCCCGTTCCTATAATTGAATGGGTTACATTTCCGAATATATTGCAACCTTCGGAAACTATAGAGCGGGAAACATAAGCGTCCGCAGCTACAAACTGAGGGGGTAAAACATCGCTTCTGGTAAAAATATTCCAGTATTCTTCATATAAATTAAACTCAGGAACTAAATCCACCAGTCCCATATTTGCGTCCCAATAAGACTGAAGAGTACCGACATCTTTCCAATATCCTGTAAATTCATAGGCAAAAATTTTGCTGTTTTTTTCGTGGCAATAAGGAATAATATGTTTTCCGAAGTCACAGGAAGGCACTTCCGCCCCCTCTAAAAGTGCCTGACGCAAGGTGTCGTAATTGAAAATATAAATACCCATAGATGCAAGGTTGCTCCTTGGGTTTTCGGGTTTTTCTTCAAATTCCGTAACCTGACCTTTTTCGTCGGTTATTACAATACCGAATCTGTTTGCCTCATTTATCGGAACTGGCATACAGGCTATTGTAAGATCTGATTTTTGTGCCTTGTGATAGTCAAGCATTACCTTATAATCCATTTTATAAATGTGATCACCTGATAAGATCAGCACATATTTAGGTTTAAACTGATCCATATAGCTTAAGTTTTGATATATGGCATTAGCCGTTCCCGTATACCATTCGCTTGTTCCCGATTTTTCGTAAGGGGGAAGAATGGCTACACCTCCGACGGTTTTATCAAGATCCCAAGGGATACCGATTCCGATATGAGTATTAAGTCTAAGCGGCTGGTATTGAGTAAGAACTCCTACCGTATCCACACCTGAATTTACGCAATTACTCAAAGGAAAGTCAATTATTCTATATTTTCCGCCGAATGATACAGCTGGCTTTGCAATATTTTTAGTAAGGATTCCAAGTCTGCTGCCTTGTCCGCCTGCCAGAAGCATAGCAATCATTTCCTTATGAATCATATTATCACCTCTCTTTGAATTTATTTATTTTTTAATTTTGAATTATTTTTGTTAAGTGCTCACATTGTACCACATTTTTTGTACAATGTATATAATTAAGGGGCGAGATAACGCAAAAAATAGTGAGTTTTTGACGAGAATTAATGACAGATAGACTCCAAGACTGAATTTGCAGCTTCTTTTGATATCAATAATTCGATTAATTTTGCTGAAAATAAAAATACACAGCCAAGCCCTGATGACGTGACAATATTTCCGTCAACTACAACCTTTTCATTTAAGTAACACGCCCCGTTGTCCGTTAATTCATTTTTAAAAGACGGGTAACAGGTGGCTTGTTTTCCGTTCAAAATATTAAGCCTTGCTAAAATATACGGTGCGGCACAAATAGCGGCAATAAGCTTTTTATCTTTATGAGAATTTACCAAGCAGTCAGACAGTTCTTTGTGTGCGGCTAATGCTCTGCTGCCGTTCAACCCACCCGGTAAAAACAAGGCATCATATTTTAATAAATCAGCTTCTTCAAATAATAAATCGGCAGATATACCGATATTATGAGAACCTGAAATATGTTTTGAACCTGAAACCGATATCATATCCACCATAATGTCCGCTCTGCGAAGAAGATCGACCACTACTAACGCTTCACATTCTTCCAGTCCGTCAGCCATAAAAACCGCTGTTTTTTTTATATTTGACATATGAAAATCCTTTCTTAAAATCAAACAAAAACTAATAAATAAAATGGCAGGAACTGTAAGCCGAGTTCTGTCATTTAAAACGATCATCTATCTAGGACCTATGTTGCCATAGGCCTCAAGCGACTCACCTCAAACATGACGAGCAGCCATATAGTTTGAATTCAGTCTTGCTTCAGATGGGGTTTACACAGCACCTTGTGTTACCACAAAGCCGGTGGTCTCTTACACCGCCCTTTCACCCTTACCATATAAATGGCGGTTTGCTTTCTGTTGCACTTTCCCTAAGGTTACCCTCGCCGGACGTTATCCGGCATCCCGCTCTGTGAAGCTCGGACTTTCCTCGTGAAATTCACGCGATCGTTCATTCCTGCCACTTGGTACAATGTAGCTTAAATGACCGAATAAAAGCCATTTCACATTGTACAGCTTTAATACTATTTGATTATTTACTAAATTATATTCTTTGTCAAGATGAATTTAGTATTTTAGATGATATAGCCAAGATTATTTCAGCTTTACATTTACTTTTCAAAAGTAGATTTATGATATCAAGCAATTATAGCTGACATTATGCATCATCGGTATGAAACATAGCGGCTATTTTTTCAAGATTATGTGCCTGTTCCGAAAGCTCTTTACTTGCGTTAAAGCTTTCCTGTGCGGCACCTGCATTTTCCTGCACGTCCATACTTATTCTGTCTACTCCCTGCAAGGTTTGTTTCAACGCATCAGCCTGTCCTGCAGATGCTGAAGAAATTTCGTTGATAAGATTTACTATCTGTTCAACCCCTGATATAACCTCGCTTAATATCTCTCCTGTCCTGTCTGCTATCTGTGTTCCGTTTTCAACCGTTTTTATCGTTTCTGCTATTAATGCGGTGGTATCCTTTGCAGCCTGTGAAGATTTGCCTGCCAGATTGCGTACCTCATCAGCCACTACGGCAAATCCCTTGCCGGCTTCTCCTGCTCTTGCGGCTTCTACTGCGGCATTAAGGGCAAGAATATTGGTTTGGAAAGCGATGTCTTCGATAACCTTTATAATCTTGCTGATTTCCGAAGATTTATCGTTGATTTGTCTTATGGCTTCCATCATCTCGTTCATACGTATACTGCTTCTGTCCGCCTTTTCTCCCACGTCCTTTCCCTGCTCTGCGGCATTCATAGCGTGTATGGCATTTTCTGAAACCTGTGCACTTAAATTGTTCACAGTGGTTGTCAGAGACTTGGTTAAGTCTGCCTGACGAGACGTTCTTTCTGCCAGCATTTGAGCGGTATTTGCCATCTCGACGGAACCGTTGGTCACATTTGAAGAGGCATCGGTAATTTTTCCTATTGTATCCTTAAATACGGCGGATACCTTTTCCAATGATATCTTTATTTTGGCAAATTCGCCGTCATATGTATGTTTCAGTTCTATATTTAAAAATCCGTCGGAGAATCTGTCAAGGGCAAAAGATATTTCATTGATATAATCAATATAGGTATTAAGTCTGTTCACCAACATACGCATAGATTCAGCCAGTTTTCCTATTTCATCATTGCCTTTTACATCAATATCGGTATTCAGCTCTCCCTCTGCCAGCCTGCGTGTCAGATGTGTCAGTTTGTGAACCGGTGCAGATATTCCGTTGGCAGCTATTATCAATATGACTATCAGTACCAGAATCACTATAATGAACATTATAGTAATAGATGTTCCCGCCTGTTTCGCCTCGGCTAAAAAGTCATCTTCCGTCATTATCAATGCCACTTTCCAATGTAAAAGCTTTGCAGAGCTTACAGCTCCGTAGCTCGGCTTGTTTTTTGACATAAGCTTTAAGGTGTCGTTTTCGTTTGATTGAAACAGTTCCTGCATAATGCCCTCTGATACATTAAGTTCTTTAGTATCTTTATCTTTTGCAGAATTATCAGTTTCACCCGATGCCAGAATCAGTTTATCCCCTGATACCATAAGTATTTCTGAATCGGTTTGATCATATTCGTTATTTCTCTCTATCACCATAGCGCTTAATCTGTCTATGGTAATGTCTACAGCTGTCACGCCTATTATGTTACCGCTTGTATCTTCATATATAGGTACGGCGATTGTTACTACCATATTACCTGTATCTATGTCCTGATAAGGCTCGGTGATTTTATATCCTGTTTTTTTATCATCATCAGTTATCCAGAAATCTCTGGTTTTTACATCATATCCTGCATCGGCTGTCCAAAGCCCCCCGTCAAACGCTATATCTGCTGAAGACGAAGCGACAAAAAATGACAGAATGTCGGATTGTTCCATATTCATTATATTCTTCAGGGTTTGATATACTGTTTTGTATTCGGGCAGTGTTTTGAAAGTATCTCTGGAATCGGCTTTTTTAAAAAACTCTATAATATCGGGATTTACGGATACTGACCTTGCCATAGTCAGGTATTTTAAAAAGTATTGGTCAATCTCCTTGGTAATAATATCCGCTTCCATATTTGAACTGACAGTCTTGTCTTTAAGTACGGTACGATATGCCATATTGACAGTCAAAATTCCCGAAATCAGCATAGCGATAATTGCAGCACCCCCTACCATTACCAAAATTTTAGTTCTGATACTTTTCATATTACTGATACTCCTCCTTGTATTTAATTATATATGGTATAATTTTAATATTTTTTTACAAAAACTGTCAATTATTTTTGTATTCTGTAGGATTTTGTAAAAATTTTGTTGTTTTTGTTCATTTTATTATAAATCTCCATATAATATAAAATAAATATAGTCAAAATGTAAATTATTTAAAAATTTATTCAATAAATTTAATGATATTGTACTATAGACATCAGCATAAGTCAATTTAATTGCATAAAAGATGTAAAAATTAAAAATCTCTGATATATACTATTTTAAATATATTTATTGTGTTGAAAAGACCGCTTTCAGTAACAAAACAGGTGCCACTGAAAGCGGTATATACACCGGCGATAAAAATACATAATTCTTGTATTTTTAAATCGATTAGTGTATTATTTCAATATAAGGTTGTATTCATATTGAATGTGAGGACTGATATGGAAAATTTAAAAAACCACTTTTTATCTCCTACGGAAAAGGAACTTGCCGTTTTGGGAGAAAGATATCTGATGGATTATATAAAAACCGGCTTTTCAAATAAAGGATACTGCATTTTAACGGACAGCAGACTATATTTTAGCGGAAAAATTTATCTAAGCGAAAACAATTATTCTCTTAGCACAAATGATAATATTTCTCTCAGCTTAGATGCCGTATATTCTGTCAGCAGAGTTAAAAAACCGATTTTTCTGTATAAAATAATTATGATTTTAAGTTTTATTATAAGCGTAACCTTGTTGCCGTCACTTTTTTTCGGATTCTATTCTATATTAAGAGGTTGGAATAAAAATTATTTATCAGTATTAATTTATATGGCAATTATTGTAACATTACCTGTACTTTCTTCATTATTATATACTATGAAAAAACGCTCTTTAATTCTTGTAGAATACAACGAGGGGGCAATAGGCTTGCCGAGTGTATACTATTTGCCTAAAGAAATACAGGATTTTATAGAAAAATTAAAGTTGGCAAAGGACGAATTTATATTTAAAAAAAATAAAAAACCGTCTTTTAACAATGTATCTCAAAGGGATTACAACAGTGTGGCTGAGGAGCTTGAAAAATATAAGAATTTATTTGAAAATGGGACAATCAATGAAAACGAGTATCAAACGCTGAAAAACAGGCTTATACAACTACCCGGAAGATTTTGATATTTGATTTGCATTTTGTAAATAGGGGATATTATTTAATGAAAAACAGAAAAACGGCAATTATTACCGGAGCATCAAGGGGAATCGGAAGGGCGAGCGCTATAGAATTTGCAAAAAACGGATATAATGTGGTGCTTAATTCACGACGTTCAAAAAAAGAGCTGAAAGAATTATCTTCCTATATAATAAGAGAATTTAATACAGATGTTTTGGCGATAACAGGGAATGTAGGAGAATATGAGTTTGTAAAGGATATGATTAACGAAGCTGTTTTAAAATTTGATAAAATAGATGTGCTTGTAAACAATGCCGGAATATCTAATATAGGGCTTGCAAGTGAACTTTCGATAGATGAATTTAATGAGATTATGTCCGTGAATTTCAACTCTGTTTTCTATACCTGTAAGGAACTGATCCCACATTTTGTCCATTACAAGAGCGGAAAAATCATAAATGTTTCTTCTATTTGGGGAGAGGTGGGAGCCTCTTGTGAAAGTGTGTATTCTGCAAGCAAAGGGGCGGTGATTTCTTTCAGCAAGGCACTTGCAAAGGAGCTGGCTTTAAGCGGCATAGCTGTAAATGTGGTCTCTCCCGGAGTGATTGATACAAAAATGAATGATTGTTTTGATGAAAATGAAATAAACAATATAATAGAAGAAATTCCGGCAGGACGAATGGGGAAAGCTGCTGAAGTCGGAAAAATAATTTTTGAGTTATCAAAAGCCACGCCTTTTCTGACAGGGCAGGTAATAAGGATAGATGGAGGAATGATTTAAGGAGAGTTCTATGAAACATAGTATAATATTATTGTCCGGAATATCGGGAGCAGGCAAATCTACGGTTTCCAATATACTTGAGGATATGGGATTTCATTGTCTTGATCAATATCCGAGCAGTTTAATAGAGGGGCTTATTGATCTTATTAATAAGGGGGAAGACTTGAGGTTTGACAGACTGGTTCTAACCGTCAGTTTATATGATTTTGAAATAATGTATATGAAATTAAAAAGCGTTTTTCCGAATACGATGGCTGTTTTGGTCGATGCGTCCAAGGAGGTTTTGCTGAACAGATACAAGTTTACCAGAAGACTGCACCCGTTACTTATCAATAACAGGGCTGAAAGTTTGGAGATGGCAATTGATATGGAAAAAGAAATGTTTTCCGATATATATCAAAATTCGATGATTACCGTAGATACCAGTCTTTTGGATTCAAAGGCGTTGAGAGAACATATAGAGCAGTTGTCTAAAAGCTTTGCATATACAGGCATAGGAATATCTTTTGAGTCTTTCGGATTTAAATACGGGATAGCAAAAGACGCCGATATGGTTTTTGACGTAAGAATTTTGGATAATCCATATTATATAGAAGAAATGAGATTATTAAACGGCAATGATGATTCAGTTTACGATTATGTGATTAAAAAAGATAATGCTGAGATTTTCTTGAAAAAACTGAAGGCTCTGATAGACTACGTTATTGAAAATTCCCTTGCGAGCGGAAAAAGACATTTGACGGTGGCAATAGGCTGTACGGGAGGAAAACATAGATCTGTGAGTGTGGCAAGATACCTATATGAAAACTATAAACACAAAAATCTGGTGTTTATAAGACACCGTGATATCAACAGGTAGTATGGCTTAAAAATAC
>CAUUFM010000041.1:0-8501 GCA_963544505.1 uncultured Lachnospiraceae bacterium
GATATGTTAAGGCTGTTATCAAAAAATGAATTGATTGTAGCTAAGGTTTCTTCATCTATCTCGTCTAATTGACTCTCATTAAAAATCTCGGTCAAAAATGTTCTGCAAAGCGGAACCGGAAGCTGATAAATAAGTCTGCCTATGCCAAGCTCGCTATAAGAAATCACCGACTTGTCCTGATAAAAAATTTTTCCGACCTCAAGTGCCATCTTAGCCTCTTTAAATGACTTTGAAACGTCTTTTATATTGCCCACTACGGAACCGTAAGATATTCTGACCCTGCTCATAGCCTCACTGTTTAATGTATCAAGCAATGTCTGGGCTATGTTTTGCATCTGTGCCCCGGAGTCATTGTCCGTTAAATCCTTTACAATTACAATATTCTGATCATCTATTGCACTGATAAAGTCGTTTTCATAACCTGCATAAATATTTTTCAATGTCTCCAAAGCCTCTGTATCTTTTTCAGTGCCGGTTTCAATTAAAAATACAACTCTTCTGGCCTCTATCTCAATACACAGCTTCTTGGCACTGTTATATATATCCACCAACAACAGATTGTCAAGCAGCAGATTTTGTATGTAGTCGTTCTTGTTAAATCGCTCCTTATACGCAATCACAAGATTCTGTATTGTACTGACCGCTACCTTGCCTATCATATATACATCTTCATTTGTTCCCTTTGCAATAATTATATATTCCGGTGTCGAGTCGTCAAGAATCTTAAAAAAATGATAACCCTTGATTTCTTGACTGTCAGCTCCCGACTGTGCAAAGTTCTTGATTTCAGTATCATCAATTTCAAATTCATCAGACGCGAAAGTACCTGCCTCTATGTTTCCCTCAAGTCCTGTTATGCACAAATCCACCTTTGTAATGGACTTCAGGTCATCTAAAGCTGATTGTAATATTTGAGTAGCTACCATAATGCACTTCCTTTCTTTATTATTTGCAAGCTATATAGATAAATTATCTCAATAATTATAAATCAAAATGTCAAATACTACAATACCTTATACTTATTTTTCTTCTATATTTAACAACATTAGTTTTTCAGTTTCAACACCAAACGCCCTTTCCCCGTGAACAGAAAAACCGTCGCAAAAGCATATACTCTTGCGACGGTCTTCTGAATTTCGTTTTTTATGAAACATTATAATATCTTAAGCTCATTAACGTCTTTTCTTTAAGCTTTCCGCTATTTTTGCCAACATCAATATAGAGCCCAGCAATATAGTTGACAGATATATAATATTTCCGTAGCCTTTGGCTTTCTCGCCTGTCTTGGGAATAGCCGCCAAAGGAACATCATCTTCATCTAAGGTATCCTCTTCAGGCAATTCCGCATCATCTTCACCTATGATAATATCTTCATCTTCAATGTCAGAGGCTGTGTTGTCGGCGTTCGATAACGGAGTATCGTCATCGGCAATCGTATCCGTATTGACATCGGCAGAACCGCCTTTCTCCTCCGTCGGAGCATAAGGCTCGATATACGATCCGTCAGGATTTGACGGAGCATCAGGGACAGGATCTGCTATCCATTGATTGATAATGCGATAAGTCTTTCCTGTAGAAATATTTTCTTCTACAATAGTGCTTCCCAAAGGCAGCACTATCTCGCCGTCTCCCATAACCATAAAATTAAACACTACATTAGGCATATCATAATGACCGCCTGTTTTTTGAGAAACTTCTGTTTCCTGTAAATAATATTCACCCTCTTCAAGAGCTCCTAAGTTAATTTCTCCGTTTGCTTCGCTTACAATGCCTGTTTTTATCTTTACAAATCCCGGTTGCTGTGCTGCCGTCTGTAGATTGATTGCTTCGCTTGCAACGCTTGCGGTGTTTGAATTCCCCGCAGGTATAAGGCTTTGTATCACCGTTCCCGCATTGTTATCAAGTGTTTCAGGTACCGGATTTGCGGTTGTATCGGCAACATCTGTCACAGCTGTATCCTGTGTATCAACAACCGTTCCGTCCTGACTTTCCACAGGCACTGTCACTTCATCTGTAGCACTTCCGACAGCACTCTCTGCCTGTGTTTCATTGTCTTCCGGAATTGCAGGCTGTTGCAACGATGTTTTATCAGCTGTTTTTCCGTTATTTTTAGCCGTTAATCTCAGTATAACTGTAGCTGTATCTTTATCATAGAACACCGACCCTTCAAATCTGTTGTCAAAGATAAACTTAACCTTGTACTGTATGTCTGCACTGAGATCTGTAAAGGTTTCTTCCTGATCAGTATCAGAGAGTTTCTTTTCTTGCTTCTTTTGAGCCTCGTTGTCGATATCGGCTTCCGTGTTCACATCGTCTGAACCGTATAACTGTGCAGTAACCTCAAACGGCTCAACGCCTATTTGGCTGTTGTCCACTTCTATGTTCATCACATATTTGTCGTCATCGGACATTTTCTTATATAAATCGAATTTTGCACCGGCTACAGCCTTGCCGTTCTGATCTGTCTTATAGATACTGTTGTCCTTGATTTTCTGATTTACTATAGAAAGCTTATAAGAAGCTGCACTTAAACCATCTGCCTGTTCGAATTCAATTTTTTTATCATCTGTATCATCATTTATAAGTCTTGGAGCGAATCCATTTCCTTTATCTGCCGCCTCTATATAGTACTCTTTAGCATCTATCATATAGCCTTTCGGAGCTTTTTCTTCCGTCAGCTTATAGATTCCTTCCATAAGTCTGAATGTCACCTTACCGTTATCACCTGTCGTAATCTCACGAACATAACTGTCATCTTCGGTAACTACTCCTGCATTGTAATCTACAATGACCTTCACCATTCTAAATACGGCGCCTGAAAGCTTAAGTCCCGTATCATCTGTCTTAACTACATTCAAATCTATATAGGAACTGTTATCGGACACATTGATAACCTCAGCTGACAGATTTCCTTCATTATCTTTTTCAGCCACAGCTCCGTTTTGATTGTCATTCTCATATGTGGGTACAAAGCCCGGTAAATGCTGTTCGGTAATAAGATAGGTATAGTCGTTATCATTTAAATCCTTTGGCTGAATATCCACATCTAAAGTAGCTGTCCAGTTATTTTTCTTGCTGATTGTAATATTTGGATATGCCTTTTCCGGCTGGTCATTATCATTGACACGTCTTAAAACATCTACCTTTATTTCATTAGGGATACGCTGTTTACTTGTGTCGATATCATGCCATTGTTTAGTAATGGTAAGTTTTGTTATATTCTTTTTGTAGTATACCTTGATTATTCGATTGTCCTTATCAATAGTAACGGTGTCGGCAGGATTTTTATCTTCTCCTTTATAGGTTATTTTGCTGAATTTATGTCTTTCATCAAGTCCCTTTGTCTTGTCTATATTATTCATCAAATCAACCTTGCAGTTCTCATCTGTCTGAAGCTCTGCGGAAGCTAACGGTGTAACCTCTGAGCCCTCGTTATAATATTGTACAGTGTATTTTAAGCCTGTAAACTTCCATTTTCCTTTGAATGTAACCTTATCTTGTGTAAGTTCAAGCTCAGTCGGCTCCCAACCTGCAAATTTCCATACTTCACCGTCTGATGTTTTTACTGTATCAGGAACAACATTAGGGGCAGAGTATGTTTTACCGAAAGGAATGCTTTTATTTTCAAGTTTAAGAGCCTTTACTTCATTAGGCAGTTCTTTTGTAGAATCTGATACAAACTCAAAACTTACTGTAACGGGCTTTCTTTCTTTAAACTCCCAGATTCCTTTAAAGGTTTTCTCTTCTACCACCTGTTTCGCTTCTTTAGGATTCCAGCCTTTGAAATTCCAGATTCCTCCCTCTACTATCACATCTTGTGGTTTGGGATTATGCCTATCGGGATTATAATTATATCCATATTTAACCGAATCGGTATTAGTTAAGAGCAGCTTTGTTACAGCATTCGGCAAGCTTTCGTTGGGGTTTTGGTTTTCAAACTTCAGATTGATTTTTACATTTTCTTTTGGTTTAAACTTCCAATGTCCAGTGACAGTCGTATTCTTTGTTACATTTTTTAATGTTGTTGTTATTTTATTATTATCTACTGTCCACTCTGTAAATTCCCATACACCGCCATTATGACTATCAACAACTTCTAATTGTGTGGGAGGCTTTATTGTATAGTCCGCTCCATAAGCACAAGACTCATTATTCGGCATTATTCCGGAAATCTCATCATGCAAATCCATACTTAAAGTATCGCTTACAGCCTTAAAGGTGATTTGTACGTCCGCGTGCTTACACTCCCATATTCCCGTGATATTCAGGTCGTTCTTTACTTCAGCAATCTTATCAGGGTCCCACCCGATAAATTTCCAAGTATCGCCCTTTACTTTAACTTCAGTTTTAGCAGGCGGATTAGGAATATAGTTTCTGGTTCCGTATGGAATCTGTGCGTTATCAGGTGTTAATTTTACGACCTCTTGAGGAAGACTTTCAGTTCCTTTACTTCGGAATGAGAATATTACAGTCGCCATCTTCTTTTCTTTCACTCCGACCAAGCTAAAAGGTCCTGTTACTTTTTTGCTGAAATCATAAGGAGTCTTTGATGGATCTCCTTTTACATACCAATAGCTGATTTCATCTTTTATAGGGTCTTTTACCTTGTCATTTTCAACTACTTTCTGTATTTCGGCAAGTGGCTGATTGTTTTCATCTAAGAAATTGACATCGTATTTAGTCTGGTACTTGTAACCGTCATCGAAATATTCCTTAAACTCTATCTTACGAAAATAATCACCTTTGGCTTTTTTTACAGTTATACGAACTGTTTTATAACCATTAGCCACCATAAGAAATGCCAAATCACACGAATCATTTTTACTTAACTGATATTTATATACCGAAAGATAATTACCACGCTTTATCCAAAATGCCGGTTTATCAACTATATTTGAACTTTGTTCAGTAAAAGGAATCGGATCTTTTTCTCTTGTACCATCTGCATTAAGCTTATAAATATTTAAGTTCCTACAATAATCGTCCCAAGACACTCCGTATGCACTAACGTCATAATAAATGTTTAGAGATTTATCCCAACTATTATAGTTAGACTGGGGTATAACTACTCTTGGTGTCTTAGACGCTCCTGTTTCATATTGTCCGGGTACAATATTCTCATCTCCGTATTCAGCCTCCAATGTCAAATCGCTATTGACTTGGCTACTGAAATCATACTGCCCCCCCCCTTGAATTTTCCAGCTTTTTACCTTGTATTTCATTTCAGCCGGTTTTTGTACTGTACTTCCTTTAGGTAAAGATACAGTATTCATCAGCTTCGTCCCTTTTTCATTAACGAAGTCTACATTTACCATACCGCCTCTTGCAAGGTGGTTGACATATTCACCTCCCAGTCTTGCGGTCTCCGCTTTTGTCACCACAGCGCCCGATATATTACCGACGATTAATGCAAACATCAGCATAACAGCCTGCAGTTTTTTCATAGATTTGTTTAATAATAATTTCATAAACGATTTCTTTTATCTCCTTTCTTAAAATTTTAAAAAAACAATAAATGTTATATAAGTATTACAACAAAGTTAGTTTTAACTAACTTTGTATCTTAAAAAAATTTTGTTGTAATTTATTTCAAACAACAAAATTAATATAATATCTATGCAAGTTAACTATATAACATAATTTAGAAAATTAATCAATCTTATATAGAAATTTTTAATAATTTTTTAATAATAAACTTTACTTAGTCAATTCTTTCAAATACCATAGTTGCTTGAATCTTATCACCGCCAAGAAAGCCTTTTGAGCCTGAAGAGGTTGTTGAAATCGTATGTAATCTGTAACCCAAAGATGCCTGCTTATTAATAACTGCCTGAAGGTTCGTCAAACTGGCTGTACCCGAACCTGTACCTAAGAATTTCTCCGTCAACACAACCTGAAGCACTACATATTTTTGTCCGCTGCCTTCAGCTGATTGTCCTGTAACATCATCCCAACCCATACAAAAAATCCTCCTTAATATTCTAAGTATATCCTAATAATATCAGATTTAAAAAGTATTGGCAATTCAAATTTTAACTATAGCTATTGCCCTTCGATCAATAAAGTGTAAATAGTAACTTTGCTAAATTCAACAATTCCCGTTTGATCCTGCTTTGGATGCTTTTTAGTATCAAAATAGCATCTATCGGAATTTTTTTGAGTCTTAGAAAAATCATCCGGTTTATACTCATTTTTATATTTTTTGTCCATTCCGATTAATTTATTCAATTATCTCGTTTCTTAAAAATTTTTCTGTTAATACTATGCCAACAACATCTTTAGAGTAATTAATTTTTTTATTTATTTCTTCTTTTAGAAATTCATCAATTTTATTTTGTTCAACACGATACAAATCAGTGTACATTATTGAGTTAATTTCGTTTCCCTTTATTCTTAAACCTTTATAAATATCATTAATATCTATTCTTATCGGTTCGATTAGATGCCCATTTAAGCAATATGATATATAACCCTTACATAACACTCTACCGGTAAATTTTTCACCGTCATACTCAAAATATTTTTCTTTATCACAAATATGTTTTCTGAACACATTATACCACCCATATCCAATATCTGCATTTGCACTCACTATTACAGGTGAACCAAATATTCGAATACTCCCATCATCCAAAATTTCCTTTTCATCACATATAATAATCATATCTTTCCAACCATAATTTGGCTTGCCTTTCCTGGCAGTACCTTCATTAATATTTCCGGATAAAAGTTCAAATATGCGATTATTATCCTTAGATATCTCTTGTTCTTCTAAGGCTCTATGTTCAATTGCATCAAACAACACTCGCGAAGAACCATCACTTGAAGGATTCCATAAATAATCATCACAGTTATTACACTTTTGTCTACGTATATTTTTTATATTACCACAAATAAACAGTTCTAAGTTTCTATACTTCCCAGCCCAAAAATATGTGTTAGGATATTTTTTGATCATAGAAAGTTCCAGCCTTCCACCTGTAATCGGAAAATGAATAGCAAAATATTCACCTTTATTTACATTGTGAAATGTTTTTAAATTGTTATTTGCAAGGGATAAGTAATTTCTTATATCTTCAATAGCTGATTCAATATCTACTTCTTTTTCAATTTCAGCCATATTTACCTGCGACTTACCAATTTTAGCATTAGCAACATCAAGACTTAATTCAATAGAAGCATTTATAGATTTTTCACTTCTATTTTTTACTGTTTTACTTATGTTTCTTTCTATGCCTAAATCTTTCATAAAATTTTCAAGTTTTGATTGTGAAACATATTCCATAGAATTTGATTTCATTTTACAAGCATTCATTGTATTAAGTGACTTTTTTGATGTTTCTAAATATAGTATATAATCCTTATTTGTTTTTTTATATAAATATCTTTTAAAAAATTTAAACATTTTTATCTCCCAATTATTTTTAGTGCTGTTGTAAATCAATTAAGTTTTTATATATTTTATAAAAATATCCCTAATTACAATAGTTTTATCAATTACTTCATTTATCAGCTCATCATAATTTTCATAATTATCAAAATCCAATCCGTCAATATAGTAGATAATTCTTGAAGCTTTTTTATTATCTAATCTTTGCCAATCCATACTAAATCCCAATTCATTTTGTATTTCTTCAGATGCTGAATACAACCTATCAAAAAGTTCCTTATTATCATTAATGTAAATTTCAATACCTATGCTATTGATTTTATTTACTAATGTAATTGATATGTGTGCTTCGCTCGTACCAAGTGCAACATCATACCAGTGATCTGTTGTAGCTTTTCTTGCATTAAATGGCTTATTTCTTGAAATCAAAACTTCATTAAATCTATTCCAGAAGTTCAATCTTTCAGCCTGTGCTTTACTTAACTCTCCACTATCCATACCAGCGTTTGCTGTTTTTACAAAATCATTAGGCTTCTCTATAAACACAAATTTCGGTGCCGGCAAAGAATCTCCAATCTTATATGCACGAATTTCCATTAGAAAAAATGAAATACCTTTAGTTATCTTATTGTTTAACCACTCTATTGCACTCCTGTGTTCTTCTCTTGCCTCTTTAACAATCCAAATCACAACATTTGCATCCACCCCTGAAGCATATGTTATTATTTTGCCTAAATGGTAATGATTTGTAGCTTCAAGTTGATTTTCAATAATGACCTTAATCCCCGTTGTTTCATCTTTTGCAACTAAATCACAACGATAAGAACCAACGAACACTTCTTTGTTTATTTCTGTCAGTGTTAATCCTATTTCGTCGCTTAGCATTTCAATATTTTCTTCTTGAGATAAACATTCCGAAAAATCATATTGCTAATGCTTCCAGAGTTCTCTAATATAAACTTCCTCTAATGTGAACTACCCATAGTCTAAAGCCTAAGGGCTTCCTGCTTCGCTGACCTCGCAACCTACTATCTCCACAGGCGTTAATTCGGACACTCCCTGCCCTATTGTTTTTTCTTATACTACTTGTCTTAATCCTTCTGCCAATATG
>CAUUFM010000042.1:0-8147 GCA_963544505.1 uncultured Lachnospiraceae bacterium
TTCAAGCGAGCTGATATTTGAATCCAAATTAAATAACAAAAAATCAGTTTTACTTGTACCTGTAGGAAATATGATGGATACGGCTTTTAATGTAAAAGATATTTTGCTTACAAATAATATAGATTGCAGTATTATAAATCCAAGAATTATAAATCCTATTGATACCGAATTTATTTATAAGTATGCCGATATTAATGATTTAACCGTCTCTATGGAAGAAAATATTAAAGAGGGGGGCTTCGGACAAAGGCTCTTAGGAGAACTTTATAATTCGGGATTTGATAAAAAATTTATAAATATAAGTATAGATAATATTCCTTATAAAACCGGCTCTGTTAAGGATATTAAAAACGAAATACTGTTTACACCGGAAGATATTTCACAAAAAATTTTAAAGGTCTTGGAGAAGTAATATGAAAGATAGGCTTGATGTTGTTTTGGTAAAAAGAAATTCCAATCTCAGCAGAGAAAAGGCAAAGGCTCTAATAATGTCGGGGGCGGTATTTGTCGATAATCAAAGAATAGATAAGGTCGGAGCTTTAATTGATGAAAATTCAGATATTAAAATCAAAGAAAAGCTTGAATTCGTGAGTCGCGGAGGTTATAAGTTAAAAAAAGCCTTAGGAAGTTTCGGCATTGATTTAAATGATAAGGAATGTCTTGATATAGGAGCAAGT
This sequence comes from uncultured Lachnospiraceae bacterium, assembly GCA_963544505.1. Classification (GTDB taxonomy): domain Bacteria; phylum Bacillota; class Clostridia; order Lachnospirales; family Lachnospiraceae; genus CAUUFM01. The sequence goes on from CAUUFM010000042.1 coordinate 678, forward strand.
ACCGGCGGTTTCACAGATTGTATGATCAAAAACAATGCTAAACATATAATAGCCATAGATGTAGGCTACGGACAATTTGATTATTCTCTTAGATGTGATAATAGAGTTACCTGTATGGAGAGAACCAATATCAGAAATGTTACCGAAAATGATTTAGAATATATGGCGGATTTTGCCGCTATGGACGTATCTTTCATTTCTATTTCAAAGGTGTTACCTGTGGTGAAAAATCTTATGAAACCTGATTTTGAAATAGTCTGTTTAATAAAACCGCAGTTTGAAGCAGGCAAGGGTAAGGTTGGAAAAAATGGTGTTGTCAGAGATAAAAATGTTCATATTGAGGTAATAAACAACATTTTGGAAATGGCAAATCAAAACGGTTTTTATATAAACGGGCTTGACTTTTCTCCTATAAAAGGGCCTAAGGGAAATATTGAGTTTTTATTATATCTGTCGTCCAAGTCTTTAAGTAAAGGCGTTGACATAAATGATTTTGATATTAAAAGCATTGTGGATACAGCTTTGGAGAAAGCAAAATGAAAAACTTTTTTATAATACATAACAGTCAAAAGGCACATACTGAGGAAACTGTTGAAAAATTGCGAAATATGCTTAATGATAACGGCTGTAAAGTAACATTAAATGCCGGCAGATTTTCTCACGAACCTTATCTTTACACAGATCCTGATGATATACCTGAGGATACGGAATGTATTATAACAATTGGAGGAGATGGAACCTTGATAAGTGCGGCAAGGGATATAATCTCATTAGGTATTCCTATTATCGGAATAAACACGGGTAACTTAGGTTATTTGGCGGAGATAAACAAAAATGAACTTGAAGATGCTGTTTATAGGCTTATAAATGATGATTTTCATATAGAAAAAAGAATGAGATTATCTATCTCTTCAAATAAAAAAGGCTTAGATATAAGAGATTCCGCATTAAATGATATTGTTATATTAAAAAACAGTCATTATGGTATTTTAATAATTGATATTTATGTAGATAATCAACATCTTAATACATTAAAGTCTGACGGAATAATTTTTTCCACACCTACAGGCTCTACCGGATACAGTTTATCAGCCGGAGGACCAATTGTTGAACCCAACTCGGATATGATAGTGATTACTCCTATAAATCCACATACACTTAACGCCAGAAGTGTGATATTATCAGGCTCTTCAATTATTGATGTAAAAATAAATAAAGCCACTTTAGATAGAAACATTACCGGAAATGTTATCTGTGACGGTATCAGAACTATGACAATGAATGATGAAAGCTTTATACATATTAAGCGCTCTGAATTGATTACCAATATAGCTAAAATAAACAGTATGAGCTTTATTAAAATTTTAAGAAATAAAATGAAAGATGAGTAAAATATGAAAAAGAGGCGAGATCGAATTATCGAATTGATAAACGAATATGAGATTGATACTCAGCTTGAGCTGACTCAAAGGCTCATTGATGAGGGTTATGAAACTACACAATCCACCATTTCACGTGACATAAGAAAATTGCAATTAACAAAGACCATTGATAATAACGGCAATTCAAAATATGTTTTGCCTAAAAATGTTACGGAGCTTAATAATGATGAAAAGATGCACAATAAATATATCACCGTGTTAAACGACGGAATTTTAGAAATGGTTAAAGCGTCCAATCTTTTGGTGATTAATACCCACATAGGTATGGCGATGGCTGTAGCTACCGCTATAGATGCCTTAAAGATAGATGATATAATCGGCTGTATTGCAGGAGATGATACTGTTTTTTGTGCAATTTCCGATGGGGTGCAGGTAAACACCGTAATAGATTCAATTTATGAAATAACCAAAGAAAACAGATGAGGTAGTTATATGATTAGGCGTTTGTATATTAAAAATTTGGCGTTGATAGAGGAGTGTGAACTGACGCTTAATAAAGGGCTTAATATTATTACCGGTGAAACCGGTGCGGGAAAATCTCTGGTGCTTGGTTCATTATCATTATTATTAGGCAACAAGGCGGATAAATCTGTTATAAGAAACGGCTGTAACGATGCTTATATAGAGGCTGTTTTTGATATTACCGACAGACAGATTGAAGAAATTAACAGCAAGGATATCCTTGATTTAAGTGATAACGAGCTTATCATTTCAAGGAAGATAACAAAAGATAGAAATATTTGCAGAATAAACGGTGAAACAGTTACCAATAAAATATTATCATCTGTAGGCTCTATAATAATAGATGTATGCGGACAAAGGGATAATTTGATTTTATTGAACAAGGAAAGCCACTTAAAAATGCTGGATTCTTATGCTTATGAAGAAATTAAAAACGATTTATCTGAAGTAAATAAGGCTTATGCAAGATACAAGGAACTTTATCTAAAACTTTCAGGATTTAAAATGGACGATTCTGAAAGGGCTAAAAAACTTGACTATTTGGAATTTGTATTTAATGAAATTGAAAGTGCAAATTTAACCGAAGGAGAAGATGAGGAATTAGAAAACAAATTTAAGAAGATGGATAATTCTCTTAAAATAAATGAAAATCTATCTTTTATTCATCAAAAACTTTCAGAGCAGGACTTTTCAGAATTAATCAGAGCTGTTAAAAATATTAAAGATTTTGATGTGCAATTAGAAGCAATACATTCTCAAGCTGTTGATATTGAAGCGATGTTATCCGATTTTAATATGAGTATATCCTCATATATTGATGAAATGGATTTTTCTGATGAAGAATTTAATATAATAAGTGAAAGACTTAATCTGATAAATTCATTAAAGACGAAATATGGTAAAACTGTTAAAGAGATTCTCGATTTTCAAAAAGAGGTGGAAGAGCAGATTTCCGAGCTGAACAATTATCAAATTCTACTTGATAAAGTAAATGCGGATATCTCAAAAGAAGAAAAGATATTAAATGAAAAATGCAATACTTTAAGTGATAAAAGAAAAATATTTTCTAAAAAATTTTGTGAAGAAATACAAAAAATTTTGCTGACATTAGAGTTTAATTATGTTAATATTAAGGCAGAGTTTTCTGAAATCGACGGATACAGTGAAACGGGCTTTGATAAAATGGGATTTTTAATAAGCTTAAATAAGGGAGAAGTCGAAAAACCCTTAGAAGAGGTTGTATCAGGAGGCGAATTATCGAGAATAATGCTTGCCATAAAATCTTTACTTGCGGATAAGAGTGATGATAAGGTACTCATATTTGATGAAATAGATACCGGAATAGGCGGGAAAACAGCTCTGTCCATTGCAAAGCTGCTCGGCTCTCTTTCGGGTAACAGGCAGATTATTTGTATAACACATTTAGCAAGCATTGCGGCATCGGCGACATTCAATTACAGAATTTATAAAAAAGAAACAGATGATAACAGAACCAACACCTTTATTGAACAGTTGACAGGCGAAGATGAAATAATAAAGGAACTTGCCCGTATGATTAGTGGAGATGAAAGTGAGGCTTCACTTAATAATGCGATAGAACTTAGAAAAAATTTGAAAGTCAAGTAAAATTTTATAGACTACTTGTCAATCAAAATTATAAAAAATAATTTAAGAGGAGAAAAGCTATGAAACCAAGTATTACATTGTCTAATGATGATATTTCTTTGATTTGTCTTGAATTATCATCAATGATGACTGCCGGAATGCCTTTATCCTATGGCTTATCAGCTATGAGTGAGGATAAATATTCTAAAAAAGCTGCCGATTTATTTAAAGGAATGGCGGAACATATCGAAAAAGGTGCATCTTTTGCGGAAGTTTTAAAAGAGACTAAATGTTTTCCGAGCCATATGATAAAAACCATAGCCTTTGGAGAAAAGACAGGAAATCTTGAGGGTGCATTATTTCAGTTACACGAGCATTATGAAAATGAGCAAAATATGAGAGATAATATCAAAAATGCCCTGTTTTATCCTGCAATAATGGTAGTTTTAATGCTGGCGGTTATGTTTATAATTATTACAAAAGTTATACCGGTATTTTCCGATGTTTTGGCTCAAATAGGTACATCAGTATCACCGAGCTTTCATTTATTGTTGCAGATAAGTAAATTTATGGATAAGTTTGCCGCCGCTTTCATTGTTATCTTTGCAATTATCGTTTTAATGACATTGATAGTGCTGAAGGTTCCAAGTATGGAAAATATAAGAAATTCTTTATATTTAGGCTTAATTAACAAGACAAAAATGGGATACAGTGTTAATGTTTCCAGGTTTACCTCCGCTATTTCCACCTGTATTGCAAGCGGTATGAATATGGACGAAGCGCTTGATTTGGCTACGGATTTATCCACACACAAGAAAATGATAAATCAGATAAATAAATGTAAGAATTTATTGCAGAACACCGATAAAGGCTTTGAGGCTGCCATTACCGAAGCGGGTATTATTTCAGGCCACTACGCAAGAATGATAGCAATAGGTTTTCAGACAGGTACATCTGAAAAAATGTTGGACACAATATCTAAAAGATATGCAGAGAAAGCGGAAGACAGTATAAGCGGTTTTGTAAATACTCTTGAGCCTACACTTATTATAGTTTTATCCTTAATGGTCGGAGTTATTTTATTAGTAAGTATTGTTCCTATTTTGGGAATTTTGTCATCTATTTAAGAGGTCTAATATGATTAGAAAGCAAGAAAAAAAGTTAAATATCGGTTTGATTATCGGATTAACAGTTACATTACTTGTAATTATTTTAATTATTTCAGGAATCAATCAGGCAAAAATCAGCATTAATTCAAACGCAAAGGAACGCCTTGAACAGGCTATTAAAAATATTGCAATACAAGCCTATTCAATCGAGGGGGAATATCCTCATACCATTGCCGAGATGGAAGAAAAATACGGTCTTCGCTATAACAAAGAAAGATTTTTTGTTGATTATGATATAATTGCTTCAAATATTTTACCCGATATTTTTATAGTTGATAAAGAAGGGATGGTGCCTACAGATGATATTTCGTAAAAATAATAATCAGATAGATACCGTCGCAGTTCTTATGCTTTATTTGATGTTCTCCATTTTAGTCATTTTTACTTTTATGGCAGGAATTAAGGCATATAACAGTATCAGAAATAAAAATAACGATAACTATTCTTTGAGAACATCTCTTCAATATGTATCAAATAAAATAAAGGCTTATCAGAAAAAGGGTGCTATAGAGGTAAGTGAGCTTAACGGAAAAACAGCACTTAAAATTGTAGAAAATCTTGACGGAAAAGAATTTGATACCTATATTTATGAAAATGAGGGAATGCTTTGCGAGCTGTTTATAGAGGCGGATACAAAGATTGACTTATCTTGGGGTACTAAAATTAATAATATTCAAACGTTTGAGATTGAAAAATTATCTGATAAATTAATAGAAATTAGAACTAATGATACTGTTCCGTTGATTATTGCAATATCATAAAGAGGTAGCTATGAAAACAAAAAACAAATCAAATTTATTGCTGATAGAACTGATACTTGCAGTGTTATTCTTTTCAATTGCGGCATCTATTTGTGTAAAAGTAATGTTTTCTTCCTATGAAATTAGTATGGAAAACTCAATTTTAACAAAAGCCACAATTACAGGCGACAGCTTGGTTACAATATTTAAAGAAAAGGATATAAATTCTGTCGGTGATATTATAAAAGATCTTTATCCGAACGCCAATGTTTCAAATGGTAAATTTACCATTCATCTTGATAATGATTTTAAAGATGTTGAGGCTGAAAATGCAAAATATAATATCGAAATTAGTGCAGAAGATGAAGAATATATCAGGAATATTATTATTCGTGTATTAGATATTAGAAAAAATAGAATAGATCCGAAGACTATATATTCATTGAGTACAAGCAATTTTATTGAGGGAGGCTTTTGACAATGAAAAAAAATAAAATAAAAAATAACAAAGTCTTGCTCCCTGTCGGTTCATCTTCATTGATAATGGTCTTTATTGTTCTATGTTTGGCAATATTTTCCGCTATTACGTTTTTAACGGCAGCTAATGAAAAAAAACTCACAAATCAAAGTGCGGAGTTTTTAAAAAAATATTATCTGGCAAATGAGCAGGCAGCTATCACGTTGAATAAAACGCAAACAATAATAGATAATATTTATAGGAACGGGAACAACGAAAATCTTAACCATAATGATTTAAATGCAATATTTACCGCCATTGACTCGTGTGATGTAAATATTGTAGATAATGATCAAATTGAATTTGATGTACCGGTTACAGATTCTTTAATAATAAAGGTAAAAACAAATATTAATAATAACAAAAAGCTTGAAATTACGTCATATTCATTATTTAATAAAAATTCTATGAACGTTATTGAGGACGATTTTTTAAATCTATTTGAAGGAGATTAAGGTATTGAAGGATTTGCTGACAATTTTAAAGACGGCGATTGATGATAATGCTACAGATATAATGATTGTAGCCGGTATTCCCGCATCGTACAAGAAAAAGGGAATAATAGTCAGAATTGATGAAGAGGTTTTGATGCCTAACGATACCAAAACCTTAATTGATGAATTATATGTTTTAGCGAAAAGAAAAGATTTAATTGACAGATTTTTAGACTTGGGTGACGATGATTTTTCTTTTGCTCTTCCGGGACTTTCAAGGTTTCGTGTAAATACCTATCTGCAAAGAGGTTCGGAATCTGCTGTAATTAGAGCAATAAAATTCGGTATTCCCGATGCAGATGAGATGTCTATTCCTAATGAAGTAATTAAGCTGGCGGATTTAAATAATGGAATGGTTCTTATTACAGGACCTGCGGCTAACGGAAAGAGTACCACTCTTGCCTGTATCATTGACAGAATAAATAAGACAAGACAATCTCATATAATAACTCTTGAGGATCCAATAGAATATATTCATAAACACGATAAGAGTATAGTAAGCCAAAGAGAAATACCGCTTGATACAAAAAGCTATAATACAGCATTAAGAGCTGCTCTTCGTCAATCTCCTGACGTTATACTGTTAGGAGAAATGCGTGATTATGACAGTATGAGAACAGCTATTATGGCATCTGAAACAGGGCATTATCTTTTATCTACACTGCATACGGTCAGTGCATCAAATACTATAAGCCGTATCATAGATGCTTTCCCTGTGGAACAACAGGATCAAATTAAAATACAGCTTTCTATGGTTTTAAGAGCTGTTGTATGCCAACAGTTGATTAGAGGATTAGATGGAGTTGTTTATCCTGTTTTTGAAATAATGAAGATGAACAGTGCAATAAGAAATCTTATTAGAGAATCGAAACTGCATCAATTGGATATGGTTATTTCAACTTCAGCCAATGAGGGAATGATTTTGATGGATAACAGTATTTTTAATCTTTATCTTCAGAAAAAAATAGATGAAGAAACCGCTATACAATATGCTAATAATAAAGAAATGATAATTAAAAAGATCAGACCGGGAATTAAAAT
>CAUUFM010000043.1:0-7920 GCA_963544505.1 uncultured Lachnospiraceae bacterium
GCTTGAATTAAACAAAGATACTATAATAAACATAGAAATGCAAAACATATGGCATAGTAAAAACCGTTTAGTTTTTAATTGATTTATTCCGAATTCGCTAACGCGAAACTTCTCATTGGCTGAATATACACGCCGATTACTAAGCTCTTGCTCACTTTGTTCGCAAATCGCTAAGGGCATCGGCATGCCTACGACTAAGCTCAGACTTTGCTATCGCTTGTCTTCGCTAAGTTCTCTGGCTATATTCGGTTGGGCAAACAGCTATGTGGAGGAGATACATAAGGGTCAAAACTATTCAAAGCTTAAAAAATGTGTGAGTATAAATGTGCTTAACAGCAAATTTCCTTATTCAGATGAGATACATTCAGTTTATAAGATATTAAACATAAAGGATTATAAGCCGTTTAAGGATATATTGGAGCTGCATTTTTTGGATTTGACTTTGCTGAATAAGGAAATAGATAATTTAAATGAGCTTGAGAAATGGTTATTATTTATTGAAACGGACAGTGAAGCTTTAAGAGAAACTCTTTCAAGGGAGGATGAGATTATGGAAAAAGCGAATGTGATGATGAAAGAATTTTACAGCGATCCTAAGGAGAGAGCCTTGTACTTGGCAGAATTCAAGGATGCCTGTGACAGAACTACAATATATGAAAACGGATTATTTGAGGGCGAGAAGCGAGGCATAGCTATCGGAGAAAGTCGAGGGATAGCTATCGGAGAAAGTCGAGGAATAAGACTTATAGCCGTAAATATGAAAAAACAGGGATTGGATATGGACATAATAATCAAGACAACGGGGCTTAGCAGAGAAGAGATAGAGCTTTTGTAATAGAAATTGTTAAAATTTCAAAGCTTAGGCATCGGAAAGTATCATTTTAATAGAGTGATTTATGTTCACTTAAATTCTCACACTATGCCGTATTGGCACGAAGAGCCGCAATTTTTATAATATTTGAAGAGGAGAAAATCCTATGGACAAGATAAAAGGCAAGCTGAAATTATCAAAAATAATGGAACGATTTATTTCTCTTTCGTGTACACGTTTGCCCGATGATGTAATTAAAGCATTAAAAAATGCGGAAAAGAAAGAAACAGATGATATGCAAAAATCAATATATGACGCATATTTTAGAAATTTGGATCAGGCGGAAAAACTTAACAGACCCTGTTGTCAGGACACAGGTATCCTGCATTTTTATATTACGGTAGGAACGGATTTTCCTTATTTATCGGTGGTGGAAGAAGCATTAAACACAGCTGTAAAAAATGCTACAAAAAGTGTCCCTTTAAGGCAAAATGCCTTAAATTTTTTTGAAGAAAAAAATACGGGAAATAACATAGGTGAGAGAATTCCTTGGATTCATTGGGATTTAATCCCTGACAATGACGAAATGGAGATAATTACATTCTTTTCAGGGGCAGGTTGCAGTTTGCCCGGAAATTCCAATGTATTTAAACCGTCGGACGGTTATGAAGCTATAGTACAGGCGGTTTTTGATACAGTGTCGGATTTGGGATTAAATGCCTGTCCGCCCTTGGTGATAGGGGTAGGACTTGGAACAAATGTGGAAAATGCCGCACTATTATCAAAAAAAGCCTATCTAAGACCTATCGGAATAAGGAATAAAAATAAAAAAGCGGCTCTTTTGGAAGAGGCATTATTGAAAGGCTTAAACAATATGGGCATAGGGGCTCAGGGACTGAGAGGAAACAGCGTGGCACTTGATGTTCATATAGAAGCATCTGCAAGGCATACGGCAAACATAGCTGTAGCCGTAAATGTTTCTTGCTATACACATAGGCGAGGGGTAATACATTTTGACAGGGATCTGTCTTATAGAGTGGACAATTATCAGACTGCAGATGAATATATGAATGTTTAAGAAAAGGGGGAATATATGAAAACAGTGATTAATACACCCGTTTCCATTGAAGCGATAAGAAATTTAAGAGTGGGAGATGTGTTTTATCTATCAGGATATTTAGCGACAGGGCGTGATGATGTTCATAGGAGGGTAGTAAGGGAGGGTATATTATCTCCTTATGATTTTAAAGATATGGCTATTATGCACGCAGGACCGATTATTAAAAAGACAGATAAAAATGAGCTTATTTCAATAGGTCCTACCTCGTCCGTCAGAATGGAAGCCGATGAAAAAGAATTTATTGCAAAAACCAAAGTCAAAATAATAATCGGAAAAGGCGGAATGGGGCAGAATACAAGTGATGCTTGTAAGGAATATGGTGCGATACACTGCGTTTTTCCGGGTGGTTGTGCCGTGATTGCCACGCAGATGGTTGAGGAGCTTAAAGAAGTATATTGGGAAGATCTTGGAATGCCTGAGGCTATCTGGGTGATGAAAGTAAAAGAGTTCGGACCTTTGATTGTATCTATTGATACACAGGGTAATAATATGTTTTTGGAAAACAAAAAATTTTTTGCAAAGCAAAAAGAAGAATGTATGAAGCCCGTTAAAGAACTGGTAAAGAATTATATGCTCGGAGAATAAAAAGGGTCTATGAATAACCGACTGTTTAATTGAGTAAAGATATAAAAACGGGATAATAAAAACAGAAAAGAGGTGCATAAATCGCACCTCTTGTTAATATTTTTCATATATCACAGCACCTTTTCCAAAAAATCAGAAAGTTCCTTATTGTGATAATTACCGAAAAAACTGTCGGGATTTTCATCTACTGATATTTTCCCCTTATCAAAAAACAATATTCTGTCCGCAACCTCTTTTGCAAAGCCCATCTCGTGAGTTACTATTATCATTGTCATACCTCCCTTTGCCAAATCTTTAATAAGAGCTAAAACCTCTCCCACCATTTCAGGATCAAGAGCAGATGTAGGTTCATCAAACAGCATTACATCAGGATTCATAGCCAAGGCTCTAACTATAGCGACTCTTTGTTTTTGACCTCCGGATAGGGTGGAGGGATAGGATTTCAGCTTATCGGACATACCTATCTTTTCTAATAATTTTTTTGCTGTTTTTGTTGCCTCATTCTTTTTTAATAATCCGTTTTTTATAGGAGCTAACGTAATATTTTGCTCAATAGTTAAATTAGAAAACAGATTAAACTGCTGGAAAACCATTCCGATTTTCTGCCTGATTTTATTTATATCTATATTTTTATCATCAATATTTATACCGTTAAAACATATTTCCCCTGCATCTATTGTTTCCAACAGATTAAGAGAACGAAGGAAAGTAGACTTTCCTGAACCGGATTTTCCGATAACAGCCACAACTTCATTTTTTTCTACAGTCACGGACAGGTCATCAATTATCTTGTTGTTTCCGAAGCTTTTTGATAAATGTTTTACACTGATTATCGGTTCATTTTTCATTTTTTCTTAAAGCTCCTTCCATCAGTTTTATGAGTTTGGTTAAAATTAAAACAATAAGCAGATAGACCAATGCTACCGCTAATAACGGAGTCCATATTGAAAAGGTATTTGATCTTATGATTTCTCCGCCACGAGTTAAATCCATAAGCCCTATATATCCGCAAATAGATGTTTCTTTAAGGAGAGCTATGAATTCATTTCCAAGAGCCGGCAATATATTTTTAAATGCTTGAGGGACTATGATATATCGCATAGCGGTCACAAACGGCATACCAAGAGATCTTGCCGCCTCCATTTGACCGTCATCTATACTCATTATGCCTGATCTTACTATTTCCGCTACATAAGCTCCTGAATTTATGCCGAATGTCAAGGATGCCACAATTATTGTGGGAAAGCCCGGAATTGTAAACACACCCAAGTACATAATTAACAGCTGCAACATTACAGGAGTACCTCTTATTATTGTGATATAATAAATGCAAATTTTATTTAATAATTTAAATAAAGGATTGAGGTTTTTTTCCTTTTCGTTGACCGCTCTAATAATTCCTACCAAAAATCCTATAATTATACCTATTACAAGGGCTAAGGTTGTAATTATAAGAGTGTTACCCAAGCCTTTTAATATATATCTGTACCTATTATCATCTATAAAGTTTAGTTTAATTTCATTTATTAAAAAGTTCAAAATGATTTACCGCCTTTATTTTAACTTGGATTTATTCAAGGTTTTTGATTATTATTACTTGTTTTGTGCTTACATAGGGCTTGCTGAATTGTACACTTTTTTCTCTGTCGGGGCTTATTGATATTCCCGCCATTCCTATATCGGATTTTCCGGATTGAACAGATGATATTATTGTATCAAATTCCATATCCTCTATCACGAGTTCCATTTTTAATTTATCGGCGATGGCTTGAGCAAAATCTATATCTATACCGACAATTTTGTCATTCTCATAAAATTCATAAGGCGGAAATTGTGCGTTAGTCGCCATTATAAGCTTTCCGTTTGAAAAGTCGTTTGATGAATCCTTTTCATAAGGAGCTTCCCCTTTGTTGTCACCGATATAATTGGATACGATTTTATCAAAAGAACCGTTAAGCTTTAATTCTTCGATAGCATCATTGATTTTATTTAACAAATCGGAGTTATCCTTGTTAGTGCAGATGGCATATTCTTCTATTTCAAATGCAGCTTCCAATATTTTTAAATCATTATTTTTTTCTACAAAGATTTTTGCGGTCTGTTCATCAATGATAACACAGTCAAGAGCTCCCTGCTTTAAGGCAGCCACCGCATCGGCTCCCTTACTATAAGCCATAACCTGTGTTTCCTTATCATCTTTAAATTTTTCTTCTGCGAACAGATGTCCTGTAGTTAAAAGCTGTGTACCTATTCTTGCTCCTTTTAGTCCCTCAATAGATGTTATCGGTTTTGACTGACTTTTATTTCCGCAACCTGCAAATATTACAGTTGCTCCTAAAAGTATAAAAGTGATGATTTTCTTTTTTAAATTCATTATTCTCTCTCCTTCCGACAATAACTTATGCCAAGCAAATTTTTATGCTTGATTTTATAAATATGCAAATAATATAACATAATATGCAAAAATATGCAACACTTATTATGATTATTTTATTTAAATATTTAAAATAAAAAGGCTTAATCACTTAAAATCGAGTAATTAAAGCCTTTTTTTGAGATTTTATTTTTAATTTTTAATTAAAACCGTAAATTCGCTTTGCGATTTTATATGCAACAAGTGATATTTGTCTGCCTCCCTTGCCACGTAAATTAAGAGTGTTCCCGATTATTGATTTTCTTATTGACTTATATATTTTCGGGTCTTTTTGTTTTAAGTAGTTCCAAAGCTCATCTTTTTGAGATAAAGACTCGGCTGTGTTTATTTTTAATAACAGTATGCTGGATACCGCCATTATTGTTCCTAAATATGAAATCATATATTTTCTTAAGTTTTCGCTTTTTATGCTACAGCTTGCAAAAAAATCAATCATATACTTATTTACGAATAATTGCTGACTGATTCTTTTCATCATCACCGTTTCATTTACGGATTGGTCGTTTCTGCCTATGAAATAATAATAAAAATCTTCATTTATATAATATAGCTTTTTTACATACGGCAAGGGATAAAATATAAAGATATTATCCACATAAAATGTGTGCTCAGGTAATAACAGGCTACAATCTCTAAGAAGCTTTGCTCTATATATTACAGAGTGCATAAGTATGTACTGACCGAGTTTAAGTTTGCTTGATTCCTCCCAACTGAATATTTTATTTTCAGGGAAGGCATTTGAATATATCATTTTTTTCTTAATGGTTTTTCCGACCTTGTCATAGACAAAGTTGCTGATATACATATCCACATTGTCACTTTCGCCTAAGTTATTTGTGATAATATCAAGAATCTTCATTAAAGCTATTTTATCAAGCTTGTCGTCACTGTCGAGGATTTTTATATACAATCCGGAAGCATTTGCTATTCCGGTATTTACAGCTCCTCCGTGTCCCTTATTTTCCTGATGAATTGCTTTTACGGTGCTTGGATATTCTTTTTGGAAATCATCTGCTATATCCTTTGTTCTGTCAGATGAGCCGTCATTTATTATCAGTACTTCCAATCGGTCATCGTGCAGATTAAGGCTGTCAAGACAACGTGCAAGATACCCTTCCGAATTGTAAGACGGTATTATTATTGATAATACTTTCATTTCTTTCCTCCCAATATATTTATTATTTTTTGGGTAATTATACCTATGACAAGACCTGCTATACAGCCGCTTATCAATAAAACGGGACTGTATGCGGCTATACTTTTAAAACCGAGCAATGCTCCGGCAACAAGCAGCTGACCTGAATTGTGCATAAATCCGCCGGCTACACTCACCGATACTATACTCAATTTGTTTGTTTTTTTAAGCAAAAACATAATTAAAATGCTTAAAAAACCTCCTGCCAGACCATATATAATGGAAAACCCTCCTTGGAACATAAGCCCTGATAAAACCACCCTGATTATCATTGAAAAACAGGCGGCACCTACCGAAACCTTGTATAAGGCATAAAGAATTACAATATTGGACAGCCCCATTTTTACTGCCGGTAATGCGGTAATAAAAGGGAACAGGCTTTCAATATAAGAAAATATCAGACTTAAAGCGGATAAAATCCCAATCTTTGCAATGGTTTCAGAATTCATTTGTCCTTATCTCCTAAGGTGAGTTCTACAGTAAGCTTATGTGGCAGACATATAATATATCTTCCGTTAGGTCTGCTTTTAATATTTCCGGGTGTCATTTTTCCCTGCATTACACAGAGCTGATTTTTGCAGGTTGATTCTTCCATAAATACATTATCTTTTTCTATGTGTATCTTATTTATTATATTATTACCCTGATTAATAGTTACAGTGTAGGGTTTATCCTTTATTTCATAGACTTGTTTTTTATCTTTAAATGAAATTGTTACACGGTCATTTTTTGAATTTGATTTTTGTCCTATAAATCTAAAGCCTACGGCAATAATAATAAGCACAAAAAGAGTGAGATAAACATAAATATCTTTTTTTTTCACAATCAATTCTCTTCCTCAAAACAGGTATTATAACTTTTATAGGGAATTCCTTTTAACCCCCTGCTTTTTAAAAATTCCGTATATTTTTTATTATAAAACAGTTTATAGAATAAATATGACATTGTAAATCCGCCGATTACATCAATTATGCTGTGCTGTTTTACAAACATTGTCGATAATATAATCAGCACACCTAAAATAATGATTATACTTTTATGTATCTTTGTAAAGGAAATCTTATTTTTTGTGAAAAAATAGCTTATCATAATTCCTATAGTATTATATACGTGTATACTGGGGAATACATTGGTGGAGGTATCCTTTAAGTATAATCCTTTAATCAACCCTGTTAAAAAGCTTTTATCATTAAGTGAAGAAAATTCCGGTCTTAAATTAAGTCCGTTCGGGAAAAATATTGAAATTATGATGAAAGCGGTCATTCCGGCGGCTAAAAAGGAGCCCAACCTATAGTATTCCGTCAAATCTCTGTTAAGATAGAACATTATGAAATAAGCCACATAAAAGAACCATAATATGTATGGAATTATAAATATGGGCAAAAACGGTATTATTCTATCTACCGGTAAATCAATAATAAATATATCTATATCTCTATTTTCCACTTTATTAAAAGCAAAGAGATAAATAGCGGTATAGATACCGAAAATTGACAGGTGCATCAATGCAGTACTTATGCTGTATTTTTTATTTTGTTCTTTGATGTTCATATCTTTATTCCTCTGTATTATGATATTGAATATAAAATAGACAAATAATCATTTAATTATAAGGTCTAATTGTGTTTAAACAGTGAAAGCATTTTATAGGAATTAACTTAATTATCTCAAGTTTATAAATTTTTTAAAAACCTGTCAAAAGTATATTGTAGTTTTTTACTCTTGTTGTTATAATATATAAAATTTGCTTAATCTTAAATAACAGCTCTATTTAT
>CAUUFM010000044.1:0-7896 GCA_963544505.1 uncultured Lachnospiraceae bacterium
TAAAACCTGCATTAACGGCATCATAGACCGAGTATTCAAGTAAAAGCTCTTTATTGGGGCCTATGCCCTCAAGCTGTTTAATTCCTATTTTGAATCGGCTTCCGATGCCGGCAGCCATTACAATAAGTGTTGCGTTCATTATGTGTATAATCTCCTCAACTTAAGCTTTCTATAAACTATAATTACTATAACATACTTTTATCTGAAATGCAATTTACCTTTGCCATATAAAAAAATCAAAAATCTCTTTCAAAAAGATTTTTTATGTGTTAGAATGAAACACAATATAAAATAATTGACTATTGGGTGAAAGGAAATATTTGGTTTTATATATGTCTTTATATAGTTTGTTATTCTTATTATTTTTTTTACCGATATTTATTGTTTTTTATTTTCCGGCACGCACAGTTAAACAAAAAAATGGAATATTATTGTTTTTTTCCATAATATTTTATTCATTTGCAGGTCTTTCATATTTATTACTTTTGATTGCACTTAGTTTGATTGCATTTTTTGCGGCAAGGAATATAGAAGAGGCAAGGTCTGTAAACAAAAATAAACATTTGGTTTTTTCTATAATTATTTTTATTTCTGTGCTTTGTATATTTAAATATACGAATTTTTTATGGATAAATTTGACCCCTGTTTTGCATTTTGATTTTGAATTGCCTAAAATAGCACTGCCGCTCGGCATTTCATTTTATATTTTCAAGCTTATATCTTATGTGGTTGATGTATATAGGGAGGAAATGGAAGCGGAGAGGGATTTTCCGACTTTTTTACTCTACGTGATTATGTTTTTTACGGTTATTCAGGGACCTATCACCAGATATGCAGATGTAAAATATGAACTTAACGACAGATATTTTAATTCCAACGACATAGCGGACGGTATTTTCAGGTTTCAGATAGGGCTTGCAAAAAAAACGGTTCTGGCGGATAAGATAGGAATACTTGCAGGCACTTTAGCACCTGTGTCTGATAGCGTAAATTCCGCTTCTATGCTTGCAATTTGGGCAGGCTCAATATGTTTCAGCTTGCAGATGTATTTGGATTTTTCGGCATATTGCGATATGGCGATAGGGTTCGGCAAAATCTTGGGTTTTGAAATACCGGAAAACTTCAACTATCCCTATGCCGCCACTTCAATAAAGGATTTTTGGAGAAAGTGGCATATTTCTTTAAGCAGTTTTTTCAGAGATTATGTATATATTTCTTTAGGAGGAAACAGGGTATCAGTACCTAAGTTTGTAATTAATCTGCTGATTGTTTGGATACTCACGGGAATGTGGCACGGGGCAAGCATAAACTTTATTTTTTGGGGACTTTTTTATGTTCCGTTTATTTTAATTGAAAGTCTTTTAGGCAGGCTTAATATTTCGTCTCCGCCCCGATTTATCAGGCATATTTACACCATATTTGTATTTAATTTGGGGTGGATTTTCTTCAGATTTACGAATTTATCAGATTTAAAAGCTGCATTAAGCACATTTTTCGGAGCGGGGAATAAAGAGTTATTTACCCCTACCGTTTTGATAAATTTACAAAACAATATATTTTTAATAATTATCTGTATTGTTTTTTCGACGCCGTTATTTCATTTTATTGATGAATTTTTTAAGGAAAAAGCATATAATAACAATAAAAAAGAAGCGATACTTTCGGTTTCAAAGACGATAATAGGGCTGTTTTGCTTATTTATATCATTGTTATCTATAGTATCCGGAAGTTTTACGCCGTTTCTTTATAATCAATTTTAGGAGGAGTATTTATGAAAAGGAAGGATAATGATTTTTGGGACAGATTAAGGATAGCAATGTCTTTATCCTGTGTGATTTGTTTGGCTGTTATAGGATTGATGATTAATTTAAGACCTAAAGAGTCCGTTTTGGAAAAAAGAGAACTGGCACATTTTCCAATTCCGGCTATCAGCGACATAGTTTCAGGGCAGTGGCAAAAAAATGTGTCGAACTGGTATGTGGACAGTTACCCTATTAGAGAAAATATGATTTCTATGCAGGCAAAGAGCGAAGACTTTTATGGAATCAGAGACAAGGTTCTGTACGGGGATACGGGAGAAGTGGGAGATGAAATTCCGGATATAAAAGACTCTGAAAAGGCCCCCGTGCTTGATGATATAGATGACATTGATGATACCGATGAAATGGATACGGATATGGAAAACGATATAAATGCCGTACCGACCGTCGATGTTCAAAATGCAAGTATGGTATCGGATAATACAATGATGGAGGCTTCCGCAAAAGAGGGTGATATTAAGGTAAAGCCTGAGGCTGCCGGAACAATATACGTGGCTGATAAAAGAGGGTTTTCCCTATATTATTTCAGTAAGAAAAATGCGGATACCTACGCATCTATGCTGAACACTGTAAAGAAAAAGGTGGGAAACACCGTGAATATGTATGATATAGTGGTGCCTAACAGTTTCGGAGTGAATATTGATGAGTCCGTTC
The DNA here is from genome assembly GCA_963544505.1 of uncultured Lachnospiraceae bacterium. Classification (GTDB taxonomy): domain Bacteria; phylum Bacillota; class Clostridia; order Lachnospirales; family Lachnospiraceae; genus CAUUFM01. The sequence goes on from CAUUFM010000044.1 coordinate 2,475, forward strand.
AAAAAAGTATGAACGCCTCAAATCAGGGAGATGCCATAAATTATATATACAAGAGGCTCGACAGCTCAATAAAATCTGTGGAGACCTATAAAACTTTAAGAGATAACAATACGGAATATCTATATTTTAATACGGATCATCATTGGACTGCTAAGGGAGCATATTATGTTTATAAAAGCTTCTGTGATAAAAAGGGTATTACCCCACATTCTTTAAGTCAGTTTGAACAGAAAAAATTCTCAGGATTTATAGGTTCATTTTACGCATACAGCAAACAGTCAAAGGCTATCGGGTCAAACCCCGATACAGTGGAAGCATTTGTGCCTATGGGAACAAACGAAGAAACAATCACGCCCAAGAAAGGAAAGTCCTACGGTTATAAGATAATAAGTGACGGAAACAAGCTTGGAAAGAGTAATAAATATCTGACATTTATAGGCGGAGATCAGCCGTTAATAAAGATTAAAAATCCGAAAATAAATGACGGCAGTGCCTGCGTGCTGATAAAAGAGTCTTACGGTAATGCCTTTGTTCCGTTTCTTGTGGATCATTATCAGTATGTATATGTGATAGATTACAGACATTATAGCGGTAATGCGACAAAGATTGTACAAAAACATTCAAACACCGATTTGATATTTTTAAATAATACTGAGGCTTGCGGTGTTACAAAGTCAAAGATGATGCTTAAAATATTTAAATAGATTTATTTTGATGAATTATGAATGAAGAAGCAAAGAAAAAAGAGATTGACAGGCTCTATTTGATGACGGAATATGAAAGATGTTATAGGAATAGAGGTGTTATATGCGGTGTAGACGAGGCGGGCAGAGGGCCTTTGGCAGGACCTGTGGTCGCCGCCGCAGTGATTTTGCCGGAAAAGTTTGAGCTGTTTTATTTAAATGATTCAAAAAAACTCTCAGAAAAAAAGAGGGAACTTTTATTTATTCAGATAAAGGAACAGGCTGTATGTTACGGAGTGGGTATAGTAGATGAAAAAAGAATAGATGAGATAAATATTTTAAATGCTACCTACGAGGCGATGAAAACAGCAATAGAGGCTCTTGAAATCAGCCCTGACGTTTCATTAAATGATGCCGTGATTATTCCCGATTTACCGCAAAACATAGAACAGGTGAATATAATAAAGGGGGACGCAAAGAGCGTGTCGATAGCGGCGGCAAGTATTATAGCCAAAACCGTAAGAGATAAGATAATGAAAGAATATGCAGCTACCTATCCCTATTACGGTTTTGACAGGCATATGGGCTATCCGACTAAAGCACATTACGAAGCGATACAAAAATACGGAGCCTGCGATATACATAGGAAGAGTTTTAAACTGTATAAATAAATTTACGCACCGCTTAATTGGCGGTGCGTAAATATTTTAAAGTTTCCAGATATCATTATTATATTGTTCAATGGTTCTGTCGCTACTGAAAAATCCTGCCTTTGCTATATTAACGAGCATCATTTTTTGCCATTTTTCTCTGTCTTCATAGGCATTAATTGCTATATCCTTTACTTTTATATAATCTTCAAGGTCAATCAGGGTCATAAACCAGTCCTTGTTTATAATCTCGTTTTTAAGCATTTCAAGATCTGATTTATCTCCGAAAGATATCAGCTTTTCGTCCGTGATGAAGTCCACTAACGGCTTGATTAAAGGCTTATTATAAAATTCTCTTGCGATATAGCTGCCGTTTTCGTAGTGCTTAATTATAGTATCGCTGTCCTTTCCGAAGATAAATATATTATCATCTCCTACAAGTTCGTGAATTTCCACATTGGCTCCGTCTTCCGTTCCTAAGGTGATTGCACCGTTTAACATAAATTTCATATTTCCCGTACCGCTTGCCTCCTTTGATGCAAGTGATATCTGCTCGGAAATATCACAGGCGGGTATCAGTTTTTCGGCATAGCTCACATTATAGTTTTGAAGCATTACCACTCTTAGATGCTTTGAAACGGTTTCATCACTTTCTATCAATTTTTGCAGGCAGATAATAAGTTCGATTATGTGCTTTGCGATAGTGTAGGCGGGAGCCGCCTTTCCGCCGATAATTATAGTTATGGGTCTTTTCGGAAGATTTCCCTTTTTAATTTCAAGATACTTATAAATTATGTAAAGGGCATTCATCTGTTGACGTTTATATTCGTGCAGTCTTTTGGTCTGGATACAGAAAACCGAATTTACATCAAGGTCAATTCCCTCGTGTTCTTTTATATATTTTGCAAATGCCGTTTTATTGGAATTTTTTATATCCTGTAAGGAGCTTAGAAAATCCTTATTATCAATAAAATTCATCAGTTTTTCCAATTCGGTCGCATTATTCTTATATGTATCTCCTATGGTTCTGTCAATAAGCTCTGTAAGCAGAGGATTGGCGTGCATAAGCCATCTTCTAAAGGTGATTCCGTTGGTCTTGTTATTAAACTTTTCTTTATATATCTTATAAAAATCGTTCAATTCGGAATTTTTCAGAATCTCCGTATGCAATGCGGCAACACCGTTTATTGAATGTGAGAAGTGCATATCCATTTTCGCCATATGTACTTTTTTGTCGGAGTCGATTATATTAAGCTTTTCATCGCCGAATTTGGCATATGAATAGGCATCAAGCCCCTCAATAACAGGCATTAAAGCGGGTACTACTTCGGCTAAATAGTCATAGGGCCATTTTTCCAATGCTTCAGCCAATATTGTATGATTGGTGTAGGCACAGGCATTCGTCACAAGCTCTATTGATTTTTTCATCTCTATTCCCTCTAATGAAAACAATCTTATAAGCTCGGGGATAATCATTGAGGGGTGAGTATCATTTATCTGTATAGCCACATATTTGTCAAAGTCAAGCAGGGAATGACCTTTTTCTTTCTCCTCTTTTATAATCAGCTGTGCGGCATTTGATACCATAAAATATTGCTGATAAATTCTAAGCAGGTGTCCCTCTTTTGTCGAATCATCGGGGTATAGGAAAAGTGTCAAATTTTTCCTTATGTCCTTTTGATCAAATGAGATTCCGTCCTTTACGATGCTCTCGTCAACGGTATCAATGTCAAATAAATGCAGTTTGTTTACACAGCCGTTATAGCCTACAATGTCTATATCATAAAGCCTTGACTGTACTTTTATGTCTTTAAACTCCACATCAAAGCCGACATCTGTTTTATTAAGCCATGACACATCGCTTATCCAAGGGTTTTTGTTTTCATACTGTTTGTTATTTCTGAACTCCTGTTTGAACAGTCCTAAATGATAGTTTAATCCTATTCCGTCGCCGTTTAAATTCAGGGCTGCAATTGAGTCTAAAAAGCAGGCTGCAAGGCGTCCCAAGCCTCCGTTACCCAAAGACGGCTCGTTTTCAAGCTCTTCTATAATATTTAAATCCTTGCCGTTTTGTTTTAACAGTTCTTTCAGCTCATCATAAATTCCTAAATTTATCATATTATCGGCAAGCAGTCGTCCTATCAAAAATTCCGCCGAAATATAATACAGCTTTTTCCCGTCATTCTTGGTCTTGAATGCCGCTCTTTTTTCGTTAATCATATCTTTTGAGAGTTTTAACAGAGCAATATAAAGTTCTTCATTTGAAGAGTCCTTTATTTCTTTATTCAGCAGGTCTTTTAATGTGGTTTCAATTTTCATTATCTTCTCCTAAATTAATCTGCGAAAATCCGCATAAATACATAAGTAATTGTTGCTTGATTCAATTTACATTCTATAGTATAATAAACAACAGTGTCAATAGAAATAATATTTAAAAATTTGGTTAAAAAACAGGTTTGATTGTTGATTTATCCAAAATTATGAAATTTCGTCAAAGATTTTGCCTGTTATATGAACGGGTATGGGAATTATGACAGGGTTGTGATTTTGATTAAATTAAGGGGAATTTGGACTTGATTTTATAGATGTATTATGCTATCATAAATAAATATGACAAAAGATGGAAATGACTATTCCATCTCCTTGCTTTCATAAATATTTTATGTGGAAGCCATAAGTCCAAAAGGAGGAAAAGAATGAACAATTATGAATTAGCTCTAATCCTTAATGCAAAGGTGGAGGATGAGGCAAGAACGGCTACTCTTGAAAAAGTAAAGGAGTATATCACAGGCTTTGGCGGTGAAATATCGGACATTGACGAGTGGGGCAGAAAGAGATTGGCATATGAAATTCAGAAAATGAATGAGGGATATTACTACTTCATACATTTTAATGCAAAAGGCGATGTGGTTGCTCAGGTAGAGAACAGGCTGAGAATTATGGAAAATATTCTTCGTTTTCTTTGCGTAAGGTCGGAGAAATAAGGAGCAGATATCTTTAGCTGTCTGCTTTGTATACTTAGGAGGATATTGAATGAACAAGGTTATTTTAATGGGCAGATTGACAAGAGATCCCGACGTGCGTTATACGCAAGGCTCGGAGCCTATGGCTGTTGCCAGATATACATTAGCGGTAGACAGAAGATTCAGCAGAGATAAAGAAAAAGGTGAGGCGGATTTTATCAGTTGTGTCGCATTCGGCAGAACCGGTGAATTTGCCGAAAAATATTTGAAAAAAGGCATCAAGATAGCTGTTACGGGTCGTATACAGACCGGCAGCTATGTCAACAAGGAGGGTGCTAAGGTATATACTACAGATGTGGTGGTGGAAGAACACGAATTTGCGGAAAGTAAAGCAGGTTCAAGTGCTTCATCGTATCAGATGCAGGGCGGTTATGACGACAGATCAGGCAGTGCTTATTCTCAAGGAAATTATAATAATGCCCCCTCTACACACATGGACAGCAAGCCGGAAGACTTTATGAATATTCCGGAAGATGTTGATGAAGACCTTCCGTTTGATAATTTGAGTTAATTATTTTATTTTTAAGGAGTTTATTATGGCAATGAATACTAATGAAGATAGAAACGAATTTCGTAAAAGACCTGTGCGCAGACGTAAAAAGTTATGTCCTTTCACGGCAAAAGAGATGGAACAGCTGGATTACAAAGATGTAGCGAAGCTTAAAAAATTTGTATCAGAGAGAGGTAAGATTTTACCCAGAAGAATTACCGGAAGCTCTGCAAAACAACAGAGAATTGTTACACAGGCTATAAAGAGAGCAAGACATCTTGCTTTAATGCCGTACATAGCGGAATAATTCTGTAAGACCCAAAAACCTGTGCCTACCGACTTAAGTGAAAGTTAGGTAGGCTTTTTTGTGTAAGATGTAACTTTTATAGAATTTTGTTGAAGGGAGATTAAAAATGTCCATTAAATATGTATTTGTAACAGGCGGAGTGGTATCCGGACTGGGAAAGGGCATTACCGCAGCCTCATTAGGTTTATTATTTATAGTAAGTTGGTATTAGGTTAGTTTTGTGAATTTGTTTCTTTTTATTTTTATATATCGGTGTTCTATGTATCATT
>CAUUFM010000045.1:0-7841 GCA_963544505.1 uncultured Lachnospiraceae bacterium
TTTCATAATCAAATCGGTCTGTATTCAAATTGAATATCAATATTATCATAACCTCGATTGATTGCGACGTAAGCCATTATCCTGTTGCGTAAAAAAATGACTCTTTCAAAGTCCTTATGCTTCACATAAATAAATCTTCGATAAAGGTCATTAATCTTGGAAATAGGAGGAATTGAAGGTCCAATCACAAAAATATTATATTTTTTCGCTTCACTTAAAATAAATCTATTCATAAAATCAGTCGCATTGATTAAATATTCCTCATCAAAGCATTGAATCACTATCAGCATAAGATTTGCAAAAGGAGGATAATTCATAAGCTCTCTATACTTTATTTCCTCTTCATAAAATCCTCTATAATCCCCGTTTTTAGCCATTTGTATGCAAAAATGCTCGGGTCTGTATGTCTGTAAAATCACCTCTCCCAAGCTATCCCCCCTGCCCACTCTTCCCGATGCCTGCATAAGAATCTGAAAACAACGCTCACAGGCGGTATAAGAAGAAATATTAAGAGCCAAATCGGCAAGCAAAATTCCCATAAGCGTAACTTTAGGAAAATCGTGTCCCTTTACAATCATCTGCGTGCCTATCAAAATTTCCGCTTCGCAATTGGCAAATCTGTCCAAGATCTTGTCAGTATCATACTTTCTTGCTGTGGTATCGGCGTCCATTCTTAACACACGTACCTTCGGGAAATACTTGTAAATCTGCTCTTCCACCTGCTGAGTGCCCGCATTCATACTCCCTATATAACCTGATCCGCAACTTGGGCAATTATGATACTCATTAACCTCATATCCGCAATAATGACATCTTAATTTCCCGTCAAAATGAAGCGATAAAGATACATCGCAATGCGGACATTTGATAACCTCTCCACAGGCTCTACAGGCATTAAATCCGAAATATCCGCGCCTGTTCAAAAACAGCATAATCTGCTCATTTTTACTAAGTCTGTCATCAATCAGTCTTAATAAATCTCTGCTGAAAATATCTCTGTTTCCGCTTATAAGCTCCTTTTTCATATCAACAATATGAATTTTCGGTAATTTGGCTTCTCCATAACGATTTTTAATTTCAAAAAGAGCATATTCATTATTTAAAGCCCTGTAAAAACTGTCAACAGACGGTGTTGCAGAACCCAATACAATAAATGCCTTATTCATACCGGCTATCTTAAAGGCTACCTCTTTTGCATTATACTTAGGAGTCCTGTCGCTGTTGTATGAGCTTTCGTGTTCTTCATCAATAATAATAATTCCAATATCTGAAAAAGGTGTAAAAAGAGCCGTTCTCGGCCCTATCATAATATCTATTTCTCCGTTTTTCGCCTTTTGTATCCTCTCATACCGCTCTCCCTTGGAGAGCTTGGAGTGTATAAAGGCAACTCTGTCTGCGAAGCTTTTTTCAAATCTTCTTATATTTTGCATTGTAAGAGAAATTTCAGGAATCAGCAAAACAGCCTGCCGTCCGGTATTTACGACACGCCTGATAAGCTCTATATACACATTCGTTTTTCCTGAACCGGTAACACCGTAAATTAAAGAAACAGGAGTTTTATTTTTTAAAAGATTATTTTTAGAATATTCAAAAACTCCGTCTACTACGCTTTTTTGTTCTGAATTTAATATAAAGTCCTCAAAAGGAGCAATCTTATTCCTTTCCTTTTTTTTACGTGCCCTGACCCTTTCTTTACTCACCATCACCGTATTTATTGCACCTGATAGGGTAGAACCGTATCTATCCTTTAACCAGACTGCAAGATTTAAGGCTTTTTTTGAAATTTCCAGCTTTTTATCGGCAATGCTGTCCACATATTTCAGTTTTAACTCATCAATATTTTTATTGTTTAACCTCTTATCATTTTTGGAAATTTCTTTATCAATTCCTACAATATAAGCCGTTTTAAGTCTGTTCCCTTTCCCGAAAGGCACATACACGGCAGTTCCTATATCCACCCTCTCTTCCAAATCATAGGGCAACATATAAAGAAACGGCATATCTACCTGACTTGAGGTAATATCAAGAATTACCCATACGTACATTTCTAAACTCCGATATTATTACCCTCTCGTCCATAGGATATTTAACCCCCTTTATTTCCTGATAGGTTTCGTGCCCCTTGCCCGCAAGCAAGACAATATCACCTTTTTTGGCATTATCAAGAGCATACTTTATAGCCTCTTTTCTGTCGGTAATTCTCACAAATTCACCGGTGGTATTCTCAAGTCCCGCTATTATATCATCAATTATAGCGTCCGGCTCTTCAAATCTCGGATTATCGGAAGTAACAATAGTAAGGTCTGCAAGCTTGCCCGACGCCTCTCCCATCAAAAAACGCCTGTCTTTAGATCTGTTCCCTCCACAACCGAAGAGGCAAATAAGTCTTGCAGGATTATATTTTCTAAGCACCTTTAATGAGCTGTAAAGTGACATCGCATTATGTGCATAGTCTATTAAAAGCACAAATTTATCGGAATAATCAATCATTTCCATTCTGCCTGAAATCCTGATGTTTTGCAGTGCATCAAAGACCATCTCATAAGAAACTCCATAAATATCCCCAACAGCAATGGCGGCAAGAGCATTGTGTACATTATGCTCACCCGGCAACGACAGCTCATAAGGCTTATCATTCGCCGTAAAATAAACACCCAAGCTGTCGTTTTTCCTAATCAGGCTTATCTTGTCGGCAATATAATTTGACGGTTTTTTAGCACTGAAACTAAGTTTTTCCACCTCAATATCTCCGAGCATCTTATCAATAAAATCCGCATCGGCGTTAAATACCAACCTCTTCGCCTGTTTTAAAAGACCCTTTTTGCAATTAAAATAGTCGTCAAAGTCCTTATGTTCCCCCTGCCCTATATGATCCTCCGAAATATTGGTAAAAATTGCAAGGTCAAAAACAATGCCGTCGCTTCTATGCATCAAAAAACTCTGGGAAGATACCTCCATAACCACAAATTCACAACCGTTTTTTTTCATATTATATAGATATTTATGTAAATCGTCCGCTTCCGGAGTGGTGAAGTCTGACGAAATTACACTGTCACCGTCATCTACAAAAATTGTACCTATAAGCCCGACCTTATGTCCCGCCTTGCTTAATACGTCCCTTATCATAAAGGCGGTAGTAGTCTTGCCCTTGGTGCCCACTATCGCTATTACTTTAAGCTCATTCGCCGGTCTTTCATAAAAATTGGCACTGATATAAGGCATAGCACATCTGGTGTTTTCCACCTTTATAATCGCAATATTATCGTTAAGGACAGCTCTTAAATCTTCAGTTATATCGTCCTGTACTATAAGTGCCGCCGCTCCGTTTTCTATAGCAGATTTTGCGAATTTATGTCCGTCCACATTCAGTCCCTTTATACAAAAAAACAGACCCTTATCTTTTATTTCCTTAGAATTTCTGCTTATATTGGTAATCTCTATATCATTGTTCCCATTTATAACGATGTGATTAACACCTTCCAAAAGCTTAGATATTTTCATTGTATCTTTCATTCCTTTCGTGCTTTGAAAAACTGCAACCGCAGTAATCCTGTCTATAAAGCTCGTATTTTTTGGATAACTCTATCGACCTTTTGTAACCGTCATTTTTCTTAAAATCGGACATCAGATATTTTATACCTGTTTCATTTGAAAGTTGTAATCCGATCTCATTTAAAACAGTAGAATTTTTCATAGGACTGATAGATAAAGATGTGGTAAAATAATCTATATTATATTTTTTTGCCAATTCCGCACTGTGACGTAATCTCAAGGCATAACAATCCCTACAGGGAAAATCGCCCTCTTTTTTTAAAGCCCTTACCGCAGCTATTTTATTAAAATCCTCTGCGTTATATCCGCTGTACAGTACCTCTATCCTGTTCTTACATAATTCGCCCAAAGAGTCTTTAATCCTGACAACCTCATCTAAACGTCTGTTATACTCATTTGCACTGTCAAGATTAGGATTATAGAAATCAATATAAATATTAAAAAAATTACCAAGCCACTCAATAGGATAGCTGCTGCAAGGTGCGCAACAGCTATGCAAAATCAAACTTGGAATACTGTTTTCAGACAAATTATCTAAAATTCTCAATGTTTCTTTATGATAATTAATCTTATTCATTTATTTCAAAAATTTCCTGATTGCAAAACACATAGCCGCAAATAGTACGGTTCCCATCAATGCTATTATAGTATGCTGTGTCAGTCCTCCCACGACCAGCTCGACAGCCCCCACCACAATCAAAAAATAGTTATGCAAATGCTTTGTAAACAATGCCATTATCAGACTTAAAGCCATTATTACGAGCAGTAAAGATGTCATCTCCTTAAACACAATGATTCCAAGAATAAGCTCTAAGGCTATTACTCCGGTTAAAATACATATCACATCAATATACACCATCACGCTTCTTGATGAAATCTTACGGTCGGTTTCTTTTTTTACAGACATATTTTCCGATATTTTATCAGCCACTCTTCCATTGTTTTTTTCTTCCATTATTTTATCTCCTTTAAATTTTTATAGCTCGCCCTCTTAAATATTTTTATCATTATACAACAAAACTTTGATTTTGTACAGACTTGCAGATATGACAATCAACTACTCCCAAAGTGTATGTTGTGCATATACTTCAAATTGATTCAGTTTCTCCTCACTGAAAAAAATAATTTCTATTGTATATCTTTTCCACAGCATATACGGATATGTCTGCATTCTAATAACGTAATGCCCCTTTACCTTACTCTCCCGATAACTAATCGGAGAGAGTGAAAAAATATCCCTCATATTCTCTTTTTCAAAATCATCAGAAGATAAGCTTGAAATATTTTTACCGCATATTTTGATACGGTCAAACATCTGACTCTTTGATGTTATACCGAAGTACGTGACAATACAGTCCTTCAGTTTTTCCTCGTCTTTATATTTTGGCGTCAGATTCACATATCCATACCCCTTTCCGTCTTTAATAAGCTCAACTGTCTCACCATAGTAAAAATGACTGTCTCGCTTATTTACAATTATATCGTTTTCATTTTTCTTTATATCGGCAGTTTTTTCCATAAAAGTAAATCCGTTTGAGAGCAACTCATTTGCCGTAGTCTTTCCGACTACAATTTTATACTCACCTACCTGAATAACAGGCGCTTTTACAGGTAGCCCCGTGAGCATTAATGCCAATATACAGGCAAATATTGACATTAAAATCATACTCTTAACAGCATTTGCTACAGCAGAATCACGACATTTATATTCTTGTTTTCTGATTGCCGGAAATATAAAACTTACGAACAATTTCCCTAAATCAATGACGGCTCTCATAAAAACAATAATTAAAAATTCTGCATACAGCCAAAAGGCTACATTGTTATCCACAAAATACCTGCCGTAAAAAATAAAATATGCCGCTATACTTGCGATTATTATTCCTAAGATATAAATGTTGACTTCCTTTAATACCGATTTATCTATAAAATCTTCATATACTTCTCTTCCTCTCCTCGTTAGTGCGTGTCCTATTTTATATATCCACTTAGGGATATCTCTGTTATTTTTTACCGCTATGGCAAGATTAACGTATAAAAATATGGTAAAAGCTAAGACTCCGAGCATTACAATAAAAAATAATAGTGCCGCTATAAAAAATTTCATCTTAATCACTCCCGGTAAATAAGCTTTAATGACTTATTGTTTTTCAAAATAAAATTAATTTCTTTTTTTAAATTTCTATTTGCAATAATTATAATAGCTATAAAAAGCGGTGATGCCTGAATTATAAAAGCCGGAAGCAGTTTAAGAAAAATAGTTAAAACAGTTCCTCTTTTTTCATACCAAGCACTTCCCCAATCAATCTCTCCGGTAAAAAACGAAAATACAGATTCATAGATTCCCTTGAACCACTTTACAAAAACATTATCAATATATTTATAATTCCCCACAAATCCGAATATAAAGAAACACATAACCGGTATATATATTATTATGACAATCCAAGTTATTTTCCTCGTTTTTTTCGTAGCCTCAATGCAGATTTTTTCTTTCTCATCTTCATTTAAGTCTTGCAAAGTCTTGTTTTTAAGACATTCTTTTTTTAATTTGTATGAAAGATACTTATATTGCCATAATTTTCGTATATCAAATTTCATAATCATAAATTTCTCGTCTTTTTATTCAAAATTGCCAAATCTTCATATACGCCGATTTATATATTTCAGATATCTTTTCGCCTCAAAAATCTCTTTACTACCCTATGTAAATGTTGATAAATGGGAATTATCAAACCCACTTAAGCCCTTTAACATCTTTTAAAACCATATATTTTCCATTATAACTATTTTTCAGTTCAACTTCTTTTTCCTTAACCGATATGTTGTTATATCTGTGTTCCAAGCTCGCATATTTTCCCGTATGGATATTTATAAGCATACTCGTTATAGGAGCCAAAGTAGCTTGCTTCACAGCCTATTCTTTGAGGAACACCCTCCTCCGCTATGATAAATTCCATTATTTCCCTCCAATCCATACCAAACGATTTCAAAAAATTTATAATTTTAATTTATAGTTATTAAGATGGTTAGCTGAGTTTGCCTCTATCCCTAAAATTCAGGCATATATTTAATAAAAATCATAAACAAACCGATAATAAGTATGGCATAAAATAAAACGGCTAATATCAGTTTCCGTCTACTTTTATATATTTTTTTTACTGATTTTTGTTCCAATCTGATTACTAAAAATATAAGAGCTTCTACCAAATATATGGAACCTAAAGTATAAAATGCTGTCTTCGGTTTAGCATAGAGTAAAAGATACCAAAAAAAATCGCCTATATCTGCAAATCCTATAAAATACAGTCCGACCACAATAGGAATCGGTACAAGAAAACTGACTATCCACGCTAATTTTTTGTTTTTAATTTTTATTAAAGGCTCCGGCTCACCAAAATGTTTTGTATAATAGTCATTCGGAAAAAACAAATAACTCAGCAGACGTGCAAACCTTATTATTAAAATACCGCCAAACACAAAAATTAAAATACAGCATAAAAAGTAACAAAATATTCTATAATCCAACATATTTTTTATCTCATTCACTTTCAGTAACACATTTTCATCTTTTACTCTCTTATAGTTTATTGGCTTCTGTTATTCTCCCTTTCGTTAAGTGCTATCATTATACCCCATTTCCCAAAAAAAATCACTATGTTAATTAAAAAGATCCTCGTCCAAACGGTAGAGCATATTTATCAATAGTTAAAAGCTACAGATTTTGCAAAACATAAAGATAAGCTCCAAAATCAATATCAATTTATGTAAAAAAGAATATTTAATGAAATTTACTTAATAATTGTGTTTAAAACTATTTTTTATGATATACTGTTGGCATTCTTTTACTGAATCAAGAAAGAATATGCAAACACGATGTTTGCAATAAGGTTGCTGTAAACTTAAAATAACAAGCCGATGGAACACACTTAACCGTCGACAGCAAAAAGTAGCATTTTATTACAAACAAAGGAGAATAATACATATGAAGAAACGATTAACTACAATATTACTTTGTCTGTTAATGGCAATGAATCTGCAAATGCCGATTATTGCATACGCGACAACAAAGGCTATGCAAATGACAGATCCGTCGAATCCCACAGGCGGAATTTCAGGATATGAAAATAATTCATACCACTATATCTATTATGGAAGGTTTGAAGGCAACCCTGTTAAATGGAGGGTCTTGGACACCAATACAAATACCGGAAGTTCGGACGGAATGTTTTTATTGTCGGAATATACTTATGGAACAGGTGAATTTGGTAATATAGCATTCAATAATA
>CAUUFM010000046.1:0-7702 GCA_963544505.1 uncultured Lachnospiraceae bacterium
AGATATAAGCAAGTTTAATTATGATTATTTGAGTATTTTGGAATATTTGAAAATTACTGTTTAATTATACTTTATTTATTTTTTGGCGAGTGTAATATATGTATTGTAATTCTGCAAGATCTATGTACAATTTAAACCTAAATTATTGACTTATAAGATGTTTTATGGTAATATATGGTTTCAGAGCGTTTTGCGGTTGTGGCGGAATGGCAGACGCGCAGGCTTCAGGTGCCTGTGGTAGCAATATCGTGTGGGTTCAAGTCCCATCAACCGCATAAAGACTTATAGGATTTGATATTGTCACTTATTTTATAAAAATTTTCAAAAAAGTAAAAATAAGTGTTGACATTTTCTACCGGCTGTAATATAATAGTCTACGTTGTTGAGAGATGACGGGGTGTGGCTCAGCTTGGTAGAGCGCTTGGTTTGGGACCAAGAAGTCGCAGGTTCGAATCCTGTCACCCCGACTGACTTAATAATATAATAGAATTTTGCAGGTGTAGTTCAGTGGTAGAACACTAGCCTTCCAAGCTAGATATGTGGGTTCGATTCCCATCACCTGCTTTAACTTTTTAACACACATTTTTTGTGTCTGTAGCTCAGCAGGATAGAGCAACGGCCTTCTAAGCCGTGGGTCGGGGGTTCGAATCCCTTCAGGCACGTTATGGTGGGTATAGCGCAGTTGGTTAGCGCGCCAGATTGTGGCTCTGGAGGCCGTGGGTTCGAATCCCATTATCCACCCTGGTGGGCTATCGCCAAGCGGTAAGGCACAGGATTTTGATTCCTGCATTCGCTGGTTCAAATCCAGCTAGCCCAGCTTAAATTAAATTGAATACGCGGATGTGGCGGAATTGGCAGACGCGCCGGATTTAGGTTCCGGTGGGCGACCGTGCAGGTTCAACTCCTGTCATCCGCAGTTTAGTATCTTAAATTAAACTATAAAATTTTCAAAATATAAAAAAGGACTGATTATGTTTAGTTCTTTTTTTGCTTTTTGCTTAAAATTTATACTTTTGTTCTTGACAAATTTATTTAAATAGCCTATAATAGTCTTATCTTAGTGCGGCGAAAGTGTTCACAAGTTCTCAGAGGCAATATATAGTGAGATTTAATATCTTGCTTGTGGAAGCTTGTGAATTTTTTTGTAATTAGCATATTATAATTTTTTTTATGGAGGCATTTATTGAAATGAGTAATGGAACAGTGAAGTGGTTTAATGCGGAAAAAGGATACGGATTCATAACAGGAGAAGATAATCAGGACGTATTCGTACATTTTTCAGCTATTCAGTCTGATGGATTTAAGACACTTAATGAAGGACAAAAGGTTACTTTTGACTTGACAGAGGGTGCTCGCGGAATGCAAGCTGCAAATGTTCAAAAAGCTGAATAATTTTGGCTTAGTAGCTGTATTGAGTAATACTTGAGAATGTTTTGAAACCGAGTTGATTTGGCTTGGTTTCTTTTTTATATATAAAATCACAGGAGTATTAATTTATGTTAAAGGTTTTAAAATTTGGAGGCAGTTCGCTTGCCAATGCACAGCAGTTTAAAAAAGTGGCTGATATTATTCGCAGCGACAAAAGCAGACGTTATATCATCGCATCTGCACCGGGTAAACGTTTTGATGATGATGAAAAGGTAACGGATCTGTTTTATAAATGTCAGGCTAAGGCGGTATCAGGAGAAGATATTACCGCTATTTTATCTCAAATAAAGGAAAGATATGATGATATAATCGAGGAGTTGTGTCTTGATTTTTCACTAAATGACGAGTTTGAGAAGATAAAGAATAATATCGCCGCATCAGGTGCGGATTATGCGGCATCAAGAGGAGAATACTTAAACGGTATGCTCTTAGCCGATTATTTAGGTGTTCAGTTTGTGGATACAAAGGACATTATCCTTTTTGATGAAAGAGGAAATTTATTAAATGACGAAAGCAAGGAGCTTATATCGGATAGGTTGAAAGACCTTGATTATGCGGTTCTACCCGGTTTTTACGGTTCAAATAAATCTGATGGAAAGATAAAGACATTTTCAAGAGGGGGGTCGGATATCACCGGTTCTTTAGTCGCAAAGGCGGTAAATTCCGATATTTATGAGAATTGGACTGACGTATCGGGTGTATTGGTGGCTGATCCGCGTGTTATCAGTAATCCTGAAAAAATTGATGTAATCACCTATACGGAGCTTAGGGAATTATCATATATGGGTGCTACGGTTTTACACGAAGATGCTATTTTTCCTGTGAGAACCGCAAATATCCCTATTAATATAAAAAATACGAACGAACCGGACGATTCCGGGACAATGATAGTATCCAATACCTGTCAGATGCCTAAATATACCATTACCGGAATTGCCGGAAAGAAGAATTTTGTATCCATAAGTATTCAAAAAGAGAAGATGAATAACGAGATAGGCTTTGTAAGAAAGGTGTTACAGGTTTTTGAGGAGCACAACATTTCTATTGAGCATATGCCGTCAGGAATAGATACATTTTCCGTGTTTGTAAAGCAAGAGGATTTTATGAAGAACGAGCAGTCTATTTTGCACGGAATAAATAAGGCGGTAGCTCCTGATCTGATAGAGCTTGAACCCAACATTGCTTTGATAGCGGTGGTAGGAAGAGGTATGAAAGCAACAAGGGGAACATCTGCAAGAATTTTTTCAGCTTTGGCTCACGCAAGAATAAATGTGAGAATGATAGATCAGGGTTCAGGTGAGATGAATATTATTGTCGGTATAGAAAATGGTGATTTTGAAGCGGCAATCAGGGCTATTTACAATATTTTTGTGGTAGTACAGTTATAAAAAAGGAGCTTTTATGAACAGGCTTTTATTGATTGACGGGCTCAGTATATTAAACAGAGCTTTTTATGCTATGCCTAAATTTACGGATCATAGCGGTAAACCCACAGGGGCATTGCTTGGTTTTGTAAATATTTTGCAAAAAGCGGTGCAGGAAGAAAAACCGACCCATATAGCAGTGGCATTGGACGAACGTTCCCCTACCTTCAGACATAAGCTTTTTGACGGATACAAGCAGACAAGGAGTCCTATGCCCGATGATTTAAGGCAGCAGGTTACAGGGCTAAAGTGGCTACTTTCTGCAATGAGGCTCAATACATTAAGCATAGCGGGTTTTGAAGCTGATGATATTATCGGAAGTTTAAGCAAAAGATTTGGTAAAGACAGCGAAATTATAATATTATCAGGTGACAGGGATCTGTTACAGCTTGTAGATGAGCATATTTTTGTAAAACTGCCTAAGACTGTAAAGGGACAGAGCATAGTAGAATTTTATGATAAAAATGCGGTTATTGAAAAATACGAGCTTAACCCTGTTCAAATAATAGACTTAAAGGCACTTATGGGAGATGCTTCCGATAATATAAAGGGAGTAAACGGTGTAGGAGAAAAAACAGCCACTAAGCTTATAAAAGAGTATAATTCAATAGAAAATTTGTATGAAAATATTGAAAACGTTTCACCGCCAAGAATAAAGAATCTTTTGCTTGAAGATAAAGAAATGGCTTTTTTAAGCAAAAAATTGGCTACTATAAAGAGTGATATAGATTTTGACATCACACTTGACAGCCTTTTATATTTTAACTATCTTAAAGATATTTCCTGTTATAGATATTTTGAAGAATTGGGATTTAAAAAACAGCTTGAAAAATTCAGTATTGACGGAAATATTGTAAAAAAGAATGAGAAATACGAAATAAATGAAGATTTTTCAGAGATAAAAATAGAGGATATTTTTATCGTTTTTGAAAGCTTGAATAAGGAAATAAGCATTTATCCTATAATCAACAATTATGAAATAGAGGGGATTATTTTCGGTGATGAGAGGACAAGCTTTGTTCTTGATTTTACGATGACGGATATTTCAAAGGATCAGATAATTGATGTTTTTAAGATTTTTTATGAAAGCTTTGATAAAATAATCGTATTTAATTATAAGAGCATAATTAAGACAATAAGGTTTTATAAATTTTCCGCAGAAAAAATCATAGATTTAACCTTAATGGCATATATAATTGACTCTAATAATTCTGAAAAGCTGCTTGATGACAGTTTTGTGTTATCTTTTCTCTTAGATACTGATGTTGCCGATATAAAAAGCCTTTTTAACAGGCAGAGTATTGACGAAATTTTATCGGATTATATTGAAAAGCCGAAATATTTTGCGTATATAGCCGGAATTCAGAAATTGATGAATATTGCCGGTAAAACAGCACTTGAAAGATTGAAAAAGGACAGCTTAAATACACTATATGAAAAAATAGAATTGCCGTTGAGTGTTGTTTTGGCAGATATGGAAAATACGGGAATCAGGACCGATTCACAGATACTCAAAAAATTATCCTCAGATTTTTCTGAAAATATTGACAATCTTCAAAAAAGAATTTATGAACAGGCAGGAGAGGAGTTTAATATAAATTCCCCTAAACAGATGGGAGCGATTTTATTTGAGAAACTTAAACTGCCTTATGGTAAAAAAACAAAGACGGGCTATTCCACTTCGGCTGAAGTACTTGAAAAGCTTAAAAAAGATTATATTATAATAGAGGATATTTTAAAATACAGGCACTATACAAAGTTAAAATCCACGTATGCCGATGCGCTACAGGGCTATATTATGAAAGACGGAAGAATACATACAAGCTTTAATCAGATTATAGCAAGTACGGGAAGACTCAGCAGTACGGAGCCGAATCTTCAAAACATTCCTACAAGAGATGATGTAGGAAAGCTTATTCGTTCCGCCTTTGTGCCTGATAAGGATTGTGTTTTTATAGATGCGGATTATTCTCAGATAGAATTAAGGGTGTTGGCACATTTATCAAAGGACGAAAAATTAATAGAGGCATACCGAAACGGTGCTGATATACATAAAATGACGGCGTCGGCTGTATTTAATGTACCCTTTGATGAGGTTACGGATAAGCTTCGCAGTAATGCTAAGGCTGTCAATTTCGGGATTGTTTACGGGATTTCAGCTTTCGGATTAAGCACAGATATAGATATAAGTCAAAAAGAGGCAAAGGAGTTTATCTTAGAGTATTTTAAAACATTTCCAAGTATAAAGAATTTTATTGACAAATTGGTTGATTTTGCAAAAAAAACCGGATATGCAAAAACTCTGTTCGGAAGAAAAAGATTTATTCCTGAGTTAAAATCATCTAATTTTAATATAAGCTCTTTTGGAGAGAGAATAGCTATGAATACTCCTATTCAGGGGACCGCCGCCGATATTATAAAGCTTGCAATGATAAGGGTTTATAACAGGTTAAAAGATGAAAATATGAAAACAAAGATTATACTCCAAATCCACGACGAATTATTACTTGAAGCACCCTTATCCGAGTGTAAAAAGGCTGAAGAGATATTAAAAGAAGAGATGGAAAAGGCTGTTTCGCTGTCAGTTCCGCTATCAGTTTCTTTGTCTAAAGGATACAGTCTGCTTGAGGTGAAATGATGAAAAGTATAGGAATTACCGCCGGCATAGGTGCAGGGAAAAGCGAGGTTTTAAGGTATCTTAAAAACAAATATGGGGCAATTATAGTTGAGGCTGACAAGATAGGTCACGAAGTTATGGAAAGGATTGATGTTATAGGTATTATTGTCGATATTTTCGGAAATGAAATCCTTAATGACGGAAAGATAAACAGGCTTAAGCTCAGCAAGATTTGTTTTGAGGATAAAAAAAAGTTGGACAAATTAAGTGAAGTTTTGCACCCTATCATAAAACAGGAAATTTTACTTAATATGAAAAAAGCTGAGCTTGATAATGAGCGATTGTTTGTTTTGGAGGCGGCTCTTTTAATTGAGGCGGGATATAAGGAGTTTTTGGACAATGTATGGTATATTTATTGTCCGAAAGAGATAAGAATAGAGAGGCTTATGAAAAACAGAGGGCTGTCATACAAGCAATGTCTTGACATTATTGATAAGCAGTTAAGTGATAACGAGTTTATGAAAGAATGTGATGTAATTATTGAAAACTTGGATAATCTTGAAACTTTGTATAAAAATATAGATATGAATTTAACTTTAGATAACGGGTGATTAATTGATGTTAATGTATAATCTGGCAAGCGGAAGTACAGGAAACTGTTCGCTTGTCTGTTCTAACAAGTCAAAAATTTTAGTCGATATCGGAATCAGTCTTAAGGCATTAAAGCAAAGACTTAAAGATGTGGGGGAGTCCGTAGATGAAATTGATGCGGTACTTATTACTCACGAGCACAGTGATCATATAAAGGGGCTTGGAGTTTTATTAAGGAAGTTTGCTTTACCGGTTTATCTTACAATGGGTACGGCAAGGGAAATAATAAATAAAACCTCGCTTGGAGTTATAAATGATGATTTGTTCCGTTATATAAAAAGCGATGTGGAATTTTTTATAAAGGATTTTAAAATTATGCCTCTTAAAATTTCTCACGATGCGGCTGATCCGGTGGCTTATAGGATAAATAACAATAAAAAGAGCCTTGCCGTAATAACTGATCTTGGCTGTTATGACGATTATCTGGTTAAAAATTTACAGGGACTTGATGCAATACTTTTAGAGTCAAACCACGATGTTAAGATTTTGCAGACCGGAAACTATCCTTTTGAATTGAAACGTAGAATTTTAAGCGATATAGGTCATTTATCTAATGAAGCATCGGCTGAATTTTTGAAAAAACTATACCATATAGGTTTAAAAAATGTGATTTTGGGACATTTGAGCGAGGAAAATAATTTTCCGGAGCTTGCTCTTACGAATATGGAGAATGCTATGTTTTTTGAAGAAACAGCAAAGAAAGAACATTTAAAAATAAGTGTGGCTCCAAAAGACAGTGTATTAAAGACGATTATTTAAAGCTACCGAGGGGACTTGAACCCCTGACCTGCTGATTACGAATCAGCTGCTCTACCATCTGAGCCACGGTAGCAATGATAACTTATTTTAGCAAATTATTTAACAAAAATCAAGAGTTTAAAATCTTGATTTTGGATTAAACCGATATAAATTTATATCAGTTTGCAAAAAAACATCTGATTACATCTAAAAATCAAAAATATTTTTTTGTTTACATTATATTTTTATAATATTTTAAAAAATTATTCACATTTTTATTTAAAAAATTAATTGACAAGCTTCAAAAAAATGTTAAAATAATTATTTGTGAGAAGAAAAGTTTCTCAGGATTAGAATTATTCGTATAAAGGAGAAAATTATGAAAAAGAAAGTATTAGTTTTATTAACAGCTGCTTGTTTAGCGGCAGGTATGGTAGGTTGTTCAACTGCAAAGACTCAAAAACAGGAGGCTCCTGTTGCCGACTCGGCTACACAGGATAACAAACAGGACAATATGGAAGCGGAAATGCCTGAAGATATTGTGACAGAGGGAACATTCAAAGCTCAGGAGCTTGATTCAGATGTTACAAAGGCTACATTTACAGGTGCTGACGGCGATTTTGTGGCTATTATAAGTGCAGATACAGAAATGCCTGAAGGAGATTTGGCAGAAGGAAAGAAGTATAAGATACATCATAAAGATATGGAAGCTATGAGCAATCCTCCACAGTTTACAAATGTAACCAAGATTGAAGCGGCTGAATAATTAAGATAAAGCTTTTTGATTTGGGCTGAAAACAAATAAAAAGCCTTGCATTTATCTTTATTATATGCTATTATATTA
>CAUUFM010000047.1:0-7635 GCA_963544505.1 uncultured Lachnospiraceae bacterium
CACACCGTATTCCCCTTTAAATCCGCTATTGTAGAGAAAGAACCGTTGGTATCTATAATAGGGTGTTTCATATGATAACCCTCGTTCCATCTTTCTTTACCGGTTTTGTCAATAAAAATAGCTCCGTCCTTTCCATACCTTATGAGTCCGTTTGAAAAAGATTCATATTCTGCAAATACATCACTTTTTATTCTGCTATATTTTACATTGAATCCGGTATAGCCGCGATAATATATATATAATGCAATCAAAAATGCCAGTAAAATACCTAAAACAATAAGACTTGCAAAAAATAAAAACCTCCTGATTTTTACTTTTTTCACAGCCTGCTTAATATATTTCTCCGACTCGTCTATCCTGTCTAAAGAGCTGATATTATAGCCGTATCCGGTAAAATCAATTACATTTTCTTTATCTTCTGTATACATTTATAGTTCTATTCTTCCCTCCAAGGCACGTAACAGCGTTATTTCATCTATGTTTTCCAAATCTCCTCCCACCGGTACTCCGCTGGCTATCCTTGTAACCTTTATTCCGGCAGGTTTTATCAGCTGACTGATATACATAGCCGTAGCCTCTCCCTCCACAGTAGATGATGTGGCTATTATCACCTCATTTACATCAGTTGTTTGAAGCCTTTGCATAAGCTCTTTAAGCTTTATATCGGAGGGTGCCACCCCTCTCATAGGGGAAATTACTCCGTGCAACACGTGATAAACCCCGTCATAAGAGCTTGTTCTCTCATATGCCGTCACGTCTTTAGGCT
The DNA here is from genome assembly GCA_963544505.1 of uncultured Lachnospiraceae bacterium. GTDB lineage: Bacteria > Bacillota > Clostridia > Lachnospirales > Lachnospiraceae > CAUUFM01. Next base: position 767 of record CAUUFM010000047.1, read on the forward strand.
CTTCGACCACCATTATCATACCGTCATTCCTGTTTTTGTTGGCACAAATCGGACAAATTTCACTGTCTGTAAGAGTACAGCAGTTTTTACACAATCTGATATTCTCTCTTGCATAAATTATAGTGTCCGCCAATCGCTTAACGTCCTCTTTAGGTCTTGTAATTATATAAAATGCAAGTCTTTGAGCCGTTTTTTTTCCGATTCCGGGAAGAGTGGACAGTTCCATAGAGAGCTTTTGCAGGCTGTTATCGGAAGTTTTCATTAAAACGGAAGTCCCGACATAGACCCCAAGCCTCCTGTAAGGCTTGACATAGCATTTTGCTTGTCGGATTCCGCCGCCCTTATTGCATCATTTACCGCAGCCAATATAAGATCCTGCAACATTTCTATGTCGTCCTTATCCACAACCTCTTCATCTATTTTTATGCTCTGAAGCTCAAGAGAGCCGTTTATCTTAACCTCTACCATTCCGCCTCCGGAAGATGTGGTGTATTCTTTTCTTTCAAGCTCTTCCGTAGCTTCCTGCATCTGTTTCTGCATTTTTTGAGCCTGTTTTAACAAATTATTCATATTGCCGGGCATTCCTCCCGGCATAAAGCCTCCTCTTTTTGCCATTTCTTAATCCTCCCAAGTAATATCAATATTTTTAATATTGTTCTTAATTATATCTTCTTTTTCCTCTTTTGTATACACTTTTTTAGGCACACTCGTTAATTCGCACCCTACATTATAACCTGTTATGCCGAGCTTTGCCAGTATATTATGGATTTCGCTTTTAATACTGTCTTTCTCGAAATACTCTCTTGTCAAATCATTGTCCGCTATGAAAATGATTTTTTTATCCTTAATATTCAGCTTTATTTTTGTCAGCATAGCCTTTGTAAGCCCAGAGGCGTTTTTTGAAATATCATCTATGGAAATTAAAGGTTCCGCCTCTACAGGCTGATTTTCTTCTATTTTCTCCTGTTTTAACTGTGTATCTTTTTCTATTATACAAACCTCTTGTTGTACCGTTTTTGATTTTTTATCTGATAAGGGTTTTTCCCCGTTTTCACAAATTAAAAGCAATGTACTTTCAAGCTCTATCCTTTTTATTGTAGATGTCTTTATTCTTTGCTGCAAGGCGGATAAAATCTTTATATATTCAAGTATTACAGGCATTTCCATAATTGTAACCACTTCATTTATGCTCTGTACGACCGATTTTGAAATCCCTAAAACATCTGAAAGTGATGAATCCGCCTTTATTATCATAACATTTCTTAAATAAAGGAGAAAATCCGATACTATTCTCTGATAATCCGCCCCTTTTTTTGAAAGCTCATTTATTACCTTAAGCACCCCTACACTGTTTTTGTTTATCAAAGATAAGATGAGATCTCTGTATGCAGTGTAATCCGCAGTTCCCAACATATCCGTCACATCTTTTAAGTCTATTTTTTTATTATCAAGACAAAAAGAAAAACAGCTGTCAAATATACTTAAAGCATCTCTCATAGAGCCGTCAGCCACCCCTGCTATATAATCCACGCCATCGTCATCAATTTCAATTCCCTCAAGCTCGGATATTTTTTTAATTTGTCCTTTAATTACCTCACCGGTTATCTGATGAAACTCATATTTTTGACATCTTGATCTTATAGTTTCCTTTATCTTATTCGGTTCAGTGGTAGCCAATATAAAAATCACATATTCAGGAGGCTCTTCCAATGTTTTAAGCAAGGCATTTTCCGCACTGCCCGACAGCATATGCGCCTCGTCAATTATATAAATCTTATATTTTGCGTCTACCGGAGAATATTCCGTTTGTTCTATCAGGGCTCTTACATCATCTACACCGTTATTGGAAGCGGCATCAAGCTCAATTACATTAAGGCTTCTGTTATGAAAAAAATCCTCACAGTTTTTGCAATGTCCACAAGGTTTCTCATCATTTCCCGTACAATTGACCGCAGCCGCAAAAATACGTGCCAATGTGGTTTTTCCTGTGCCTCTTATGCCGCAAAAAAGATAGGCATGTGCTATTCTGTTATATTTTATCTGATTTTTAAGCGTCGTTACTATGTGTTCCTGTCCACACACGCTGTCAAAACCGTTCGGTCTATATTTTCTGTATAGGGCTGTATATTCCATAAAATCCTTTCCGATTTCGCTTAAAATTCTTTTACACGGGATACGCCTCATTCTGTCTGTCAAACAGCTTGCCGTCAATTCCGTTTTTCTGTGTCTGTCTGTATTTAAAGTATTCTACGGCTACCTGCGGAAACAGAGCATAGCTTAATACATCTTCATCTTTTTCTTTATATGCCTCTATTTCCTTATTTAACGTTTCAAGCTCCGGCTTTAATGTATCCGCAAATCTACAGGTAATCGGTGTTTCATCGCCTATTACCCTTTTTTGCAATTCTTTATTGAATTCTCTTACAGTTTCTCCATATTTTCCAAGCAATATATCCTTGGTTTCCTTAGTGACCATCTTATATCTCTCACCCATAACCACATTAAAAACAGCCTGTGTTCCCACTATCTGAGAAGACGGTGTAACAAGCGGAGGAAGCCCCAAATCCTCTCTAACTCTCGGAACCTCTTCAAGAACCTGTTCAAATTTATCCTCTGCGTGCTGTGTCTTTAATTGTGACACAAGATTGGAAAGCATACCGCCCGGAACCTGATATTTTAAAGTCTTGATATTCACCCCCAAGACCTTCGTACTGATAGTACCGTCCTCTATAAATTTCTCTCTCAACGGTTTAAAATAATCGGCTATCTCATCTAACAAATCAAGCTCAAATCCCGTATCATAAGGAGTTCCTCTAAATGTTTCCGCCATAACCTCCGTGGCAGGCTGTGACGTACCCAAAGCAAACGATGAAATAGAGGTATCTATCACGTCCACTCCCGCCTCAACGGCTTTTAAGTAGGTCATCGCCGCCACTCCTGAGGTATAATGTGTATGCAGTTGTATGGGAATAGTTAAAGCCTCCTTTAATGATGCTATAAGTTCTGTTGCATTATAAGGAGTCAAAAGCCCCGCCATATCCTTTATGCAGATAGAATCAGCTCCCATATCCGCTGCCGCTTCTGCCTTTTTTTTCCAATACTCTACGGTATAAGGTTCTCCCAAGGTGTAGGATAACGCAACCTGTACGTGTCCCTTTTCCTTATTGGCAGCCTTTACGGCAGTCTGTAGATTCCTTAAATCATTAAAACAATCAAAAATCCTTATTATATCTATTCCGTTTGCAATAGATTTTTGTACAAAATATTCTACCACATCATCTGCATAGGGTCTGTATCCTAATATATTTTGCCCTCTGAAAAGCATCTGCAATTTTGTATTTTTAAAACCTGCCCTAAGCTTTTTTAATCTATCCCACGGATCTTCGTGCAAAAACCTGAGAGATGCGTCGAATGTGGCTCCGCCCCAACATTCTACGGAATGATAGCCTACCTTATCCATTTTTTCTATTATCGGCAGCATATCTTCAGTTCTCATTCTGGTGGCTGCCAAAGATTGATGGGCATCTCTAAGTATTGTTTCCGTTATTTTTATAGGTTTTTTTTCCATACCGCTTTTTCTCCTTTATACACCGAATATCGCCATAAACACGACTGCCGCTACCGCTGTTCCTATTACTCCCGCCACGTTGGGACCCATTGCGTGCATCAGCAAAAAGTTATCGGGATCTGCCTGTGCACCCACTTTTTGTACCACTCGTGCAGACATAGGAACGGCAGACACTCCGGCAGCTCCGATAAGCGGATTTATCTTGCCTTTTGTAATCTTACACATTAATTTCCCGATAAGTACTCCCATTGCAGTCGCAAATGAAAATGCCACAAGCCCCAATAAGACTATTTTTAAAGTATCCCATCTTAAAAAATTCTTTGCACTGGTGGTAGCACCTACAGATGTTCCGAGTAAAATAACAACTATATACATCAATGCGTTGGACGCGGTTTCCTGTAACTGTTTTACCACTCCCGATTCTCTGAAGAGATTTCCGAGCATCAGCATACCTACAAGCGGGGTTGTATCAGGTAAAATCATACATACAACTATGGTTACAATTATAGGAAAAAGTATTTTTTCTCTTCTGCTCACTTCTCTTAACTGAGCCATCTTTATTTTTCGCTCTTTTTCCGTGGTTAAAAGCTTCATTATCGGCGGCTGAATTATCGGAACTAACGACATATATGAATAAGCCGCCACAGCAATAGGTCCAAGCAGGTCTTTTTGCTGCAATTTGTTTGCCAAAAAAATAGATGTAGGTCCGTCAGCTCCGCCGATTATGGCAATGGCTGCGGCAGCCATATCCGAAAAGCCCATCATCATAGCCACAAGATAGGCTACAAAGATTCCGAACTGTGCCGAAGCTCCCAAAAGGAAGCTTATAGGATTTGCAATTAAAGGTCCGAAATCCGTCAAAGCTCCTACCCCTAAAAATATAAGCGGCGGTAAAATCGACCATTCATCAAGCTTATAAAAATAATATAACAGCCCTCCCACACCGTTTGAGGTGCTTTCAGGACTTGCCATAACTCCCGGAAATATGTTTACAAGCAACATTCCGAAAGCTATAGGAATTAAAAGTAACGGCTCATAATTTTTTTTAACAGCCAAATATAAAAGCAGGAGAGCCACTATAATCATCAGAATATTCCCAAGTGTCAGGCTGAAAAAAGCCGTCTGTTTCAAAAGATTATCCAAAGTATTTACTATATTGTTCATTTTCCTCCTCCATTTTCGGAAAGCTCACAGTTCTTATAACAATATTAAGTTATCGCCGTTTTCCACATTCTGTCCTACACTTACCAATATAGAGGATACTATACCTGTTTCAGAAGCTGTCACCGGAATTTCCATCTTCATAGCCTCAAGCATTATTATCGTATCTCCATTTTTTATGCTCTGTCCCTCTTTTACAAGAATCTGTGTTATCTTTCCGGGCACCTGAGCCTTTATGACTTTCCCCGACACTTCCTGCTTTTTTACCTCAGTTTTTGTTTCCGTATTACTTATTATAGGCTGTGAATTATTATTGACTGTATTTGCTTTTTCCCCGCTTACTTCCTCAACAGTCACATCATATACTATTGAATTTACTGTTATACGATAATTTTTCATTATATTTTCCTCCAAATATTTTAAGACTGATTTGTTCTTTTACCATCTGTTCTCTTCTCTACGCTTAATTTCTCTTACCACAAATGAAGAGCTGTCGGGTAAATTCTCAAACTCCACTATTGCGGCGGTAATTACAGCCACAAGCTCGGAATTATCAGATGAGTTGTCAGAATTTTCGCTATCATTTAATTGCGGTTTTTCATTAAGCGGAGTATTATACGTATCCTTGTTTTTAACCGTTCTTCCTTGCGGAATATACTTTAACAGACTTATTATAAAGGCAATTAAGGCTAAAATAAAAAATACGGTACACATTCCTATAACTGTATTTATTAAAGCCTTTTGCCCTATTTCAGAAGCTGTATATTCAGGTGCAAAACTTAAAGACCTTATGATACCGTTTTCATCAATTACCGCATTGATATTAACAATTCTGTTTTCAAACTGACAGGAAACCTTTGCATTTATCTCCTGTTCACTCGAACTGAACTCAATGTTTTTCAGATCAACAAAAGCTCCCGAGTCGTCCCTCACCTGCTCATACCCCTCTACCGCATTCACAAGAGCCTGTGCGGTAAACGGAGCTTTACCGGACTTTAAAAGACCTTTAAGCTCCTCTATGTCCATCTTTTTTATAAGCTCGGCTTCTTCACTTTCTGCCGCCATTGAAACATATGTTATCATTCCTGAAAGAGCGGGTTCTAAAACCTCCTCATTGATTTCAAGTTTTTTATTTGTTGCACAAGCACAAAGGCTTAAAACTGTTAAGATTAAAAGTAACGAGCTTAGAATCTTTGCCCTGTACCCTTTAATTTTATTTCTCATTATGCCTCCAATCATCAAACGGATAAATGCTTTTTAACCGGAGAAAACTCCCTTTTTGTCAGCAACATTTCGATTGTCGCTACTAAATATCTTCTGGTTAAGTCAGGCTTAATTATCATATCCACTATCCCTCTGTTAGCGACAGATATCGCTCCTTGATGAGTTTTTTCATATATGTCGGCAATCTCATCTATTTTTTCTTTACTCTCGTTATCGTAAATCAAGCCGGCAGCAATCTTGGAATCCATCACACCTATACTCGACGTTTCATAACAAAATACCATATCACAGCCCAAAGCCTTACTTGCGAATATGCAAAATGCCGTACCGTATGCTTTTTTTGTAATAACGTTTATCTTAGGAACCGTTGCCATAGAATAGCTTGCCGTGTATAAGGCAATAGAACGGTTTAATGTGATTTCCTCATCTACAGTCCTTAAAAATCCTGTAGCATTTGTAAAATTCACAAGACTTATATTAAAACAGTCACAGAGTTTTACAAATTTCGATGCCTTAACCAACGCATTTGACGATACTTCATCTTTTCTGTTTGCAACCACACCGACCGTCTGCCCGTTCAGGCGAATAAATGCAGTCATTATCTCGGTTGCAAAATCTTTTTTAAGCTCTATCACATTAAAATCATCTGCAACATTTTTTACGAATTCATCAATATCGTCAATATCCGGATTTAACAACCTGTTTGCATCATCTGTGGGCTTTTTTATATTTTTATCTTCAAAATTTAAAGGCAGAATATCTACAAGCCTTTTTATATTTTCAATTAATTCATCTTCCGAAAATACCCCGTCGGCATTTCCGCAGGTCCTGCTTTGAAAATCCGCATCTGACGTATTTAACTTATCAATATGATTTCCTGAAAGTGCATTTGGAGAATTTATGAACAGCCTTGCGT
>CAUUFM010000048.1:0-7339 GCA_963544505.1 uncultured Lachnospiraceae bacterium
AAGGACGTTAAAACCCGTCTTCCAAGAGGAGAAAATATGATGGATATTATATTTACGGCAATCCTCTTCGGTTTCATAGGGGGAAAGCTTCTGCATATTTTGCCCAATCTGTCAGCTGTTTTAAAAAACGGCTCTATAACGGATCTTATCAGCAACGGCTTTGTGGTTTACGGCTCTATAATAGGAGGAGCAATAGGCGTATGGCTTTATTGCCGTTTGAAAAAAATTGATGCTTTGACGGGATTTGATAATATTATGCCGTTTGTGTCGCTGGCACAGGGTTTTGGAAGAATAGGGTGTTTTTGTGCCGGCTGTTGCTACGGGAGACCCACAGACGGTCCTTTAGGAATAGTGTTTACAAGTGAGTTTTCTCAGGCACCGACCGGGATAGCTCTTTTCCCTGCACAGCTTATTTCAAGTTTAGGAAATTTTTTCTTTTTTGTGATTTTGTATTTAATCAGCAAAAAAAATGAAAAAAGAGGTTTTACCACAGCCTGTTATATGTTGCTGTACAGCGTGGGCAGATTTATTATAGAGTTTTATAGAGGTGACAGCATAAGAGGCTTCATCGGAACTTTATCGACATCGCAATTTATAAGTATTTTTATATTTATCTTCGGTGTTGTTTTGATGATTTATTCTTTAAAGCATAAGAATAATAATTATGCAGATATTGATATAAAGTAATTTTATCAGGAGGGGCATATGCAAAATTTAGAGTTTTTAGCTAAAGAGTATCCGGAATTAGCTGAGGCAATCAAAAATGAGGAAAAAAGGCAAAACAGCCATATTGAGCTGATTGCTTCTGAAAACTGGGTGTCTGAAGCCGTAAAAGAGGCTGTAGGCAGTGTACTTACCAATAAATATGCAGAAGGATATCCCTCAAGGAGATATTATGGCGGCTGTGAGTATGTGGACGATGTAGAGAATATGGCTATTGAAAATGCTAAAAAGCTTTTTAAATGCGAATATGTAAATGTTCAACCGCACTCAGGTGCACAGGCTAATTTTGCCGTATTTTTCGCACTTTTAAATCCTGAAGACACCTATATGGGTATGAGTCTTGATCAGGGAGGGCATTTAACACACGGAAGTCCCGTTAATGTGTCGGGAAAGTATTTTAACGCCGTATCCTACGGGCTTGATGATAAGGGCTATATTGATTATGAAAATGTGAGGAAACTTGCCAAAGAACATAAGCCTAAGCTTATTATAGCCGGAGCTTCCGCATATTCAAGGAAGATAGACTTTAAGAAATTCAGAGAGATATGTGATGAAACCGGAGCATTATTTATGGTGGATATGGCTCATATTGCAGGGCTTGTGGCTGCCGATTTACACGAAAGTCCTATTCCGTATGCAGATGTGGTGACTACCACCACTCATAAGACCCTAAGAGGTCCGAGGGGAGGTATAATTTTATCAAGTAATGCCGTTAATGAAAAATATAATTTCAATAAGGCGATATTCCCGGGTATTCAAGGAGGTCCTTTAATGCACGTTATAGCCGGAAAAGCTATGTGCTTTAAGGAGGCTTTAAGTGAAGATTTTGTTACCTATCAAAAAAAGGTGTTATCAAATGCTGAAGCCTTAGCTGACGGATTAATTAAGAGGGGACAAAAAATTGTATCGGGAGGTACTGATAATCATTTGATGATTATGGATTTATCCGATAGTGAATTTACCGGAAAAGATGTGGAAAAGCTTTTAGATTCGGCAAATATTACAGTTAATAAGAACACGATTCCTAATGAAAAAAGATCACCGTTTGTTACAAGCGGTGTACGTCTTGGAACTCCGGCAGTCACCACCAGAGGTTTGAATGAGAATGATATAGATAAAATAGCGGAAGCTGTTATGTTGGTGGTAAACAAAGGAGAAGCCGGCATAAATGAAGCGAAAAATATAGTGAAGGAGCTGACGGATAAATATCCGCTTATATGAAAAGCTTGAATGATTGGGCTTACGGCAGGTTTGATATAAAAAAACCTGCTTTAGAGCTTAACCTAAAAGAAATAGCAGTTGATATTAAAGAGGGAGAGAGCCTTAAAGGAAACCTTATTATAAGTACCGGAACTGATGTTGTAATAAATGGATACCTTAGTTGCGACTCTCCTTTTATTAAGTTTACCCAAAACAGCTTTAATGATATACGTGTAACACTTGAATATACGATTTCTACAACGGGTCTGTTTTCAGGAGATGAAAATAACGGTATTATAAGGTTTTTTACCAATCTCGGTATTATGAGTATTCCCTTTAATTTAAAAGTTTTACCGCCATCTTTAACTGTCGGAAATTTGACTGTAAATAATTTTGAGGAATTTGTAAGTCTTGCGGCTGAAAACTATAATACCGCCACCGATTTTTTCTTTAATGACGGATTTGAAAGAATTGTTTTAGGCAATGATTCCGCTAAAAAAGCCGTTTATAAGCAGATAATGTTGTCAAAATACAAAAAAGATGCGGTGGATAAGTTTTTATGTACCTGTGGTCTTAAAAAGAACCAATTTATAAGATTTGCGGATACCAATACCAACAGGGTATTTGCTCCGAAAGATGTTACGTCCTATTCTTTCGGCTTGAGGATAGAAAACAAAGGGCATACCGATATATGTGCGTCCTGTAACTGTTCTTTTATTGAACTTGATACCGATATTATTGAGGTAGGCGACAATGATGCAAGTGACATTGTAAATTTCAGATATAAAATAAAACCTGAAAAATTAAGAGAGGGTATAAATGAGGGGTTTATTCATCTTGATAATGATTTGCAGAGAATTACCTACAGGGTTTTGGCGGACAATTCAGTATTGACGGAGATTGAAAAAAAGAAGCTGAGTAAAAAAAGAAATTTAATCATCATTTTAATGAATGAGTACATAGATTTTCGTTTGGGAAAGCTTAAAAAAGAGGAATGGGCGGTTAAGAGTTTAGAATATATAGAGGTGCTTGAAAAGCTGGACAGCAGTGTGTTTATTAAACTCTACAAGGTGCATTTACTACTCGGTATCAATAATATAGAAAAGGCAAGGCTTTTGCTTTACAGTATAGATATTGATAATGAAGCTGATATTACAAACAAGGCTTATTTTTTATATTTAGTGGCATTTTTTAAAGATGAGGAAAATTTTGCCGATGAGTTAAAGAGCGATATTGTTAAATTCAGAAATGACAGACCGGAGCTTTTTTCTTTATTATGGTTTTTACTGTTTTTAAATGATGAATATGTAAACGATGTGCATAAAAGGTTTAAGGTGTTAAAGGAGCAATACGAGTTCAGTAAAGATAATGTGTTGCTTTTATGTGAGGCGGCGGTAATGCTTAATAAAAATCCGGAACTTTTAAGTGAGTTTTCAGATTTTGAGATACAGGTATGCCATTTTGCTTTAAAGCGAAATATGATAACAGGAGGACTTTGGAATGCCATATTTCATACCGCTACATTTGCCAGAAGCTTTAGGGTCGGGGTTTATCGTCTTTTGACCGCAGGTTATGACAGATACTTGACCTTTGACAGACTGGAGGTAATATGCGGATATTGTATTACCGGAGGTTGCATAGGAGATTCTTTTTTACCTATTTATGAACAGGCTATTATGCAGGGGACTGCTATTACAGGAGTCTATGAATATTATTTAAAAAGTCTTCCGACATATCTTAAAAAACCCGTGATTAAACAGGCATTGCATTATTTTAAGTATAAAACCGATATTTCTGATGAGGATAGGGCTATTTTATATGTGAATATTCAGAAATACTATATCAATGATGAGATTTTTTCGGAGTATGCTGAAACAATTAAAAATTTTACATTGGAAATGTTGTCTAAAAGACAGGTAAACACCAATCTTATATATCTGTATAATAATGTTCTTAAAGTAGATGATATTAATGCTAAGAATGTTGATGCGGCGGCTTTTATTTCGCTTCTGTCAATAGTAAAAATAAAAAGAGATGATGCGGTTTGCGTTACAGTGGCGGACAGTCGATTTAAAAGGCATATAAGCGTCAATCTTGACGAATTGACAGCCATTGTTCCGATAACCTCAAATGATGTTTCTATTGCCTTTGAATTAAAGGACGGCAGAGTTTATTTTGACAAAGAGTTTATTACGGTTACAAAAATTTTAAATAGACCCGATTTATTAAATGCCTGTTCAAATTACAATGTGAATTGTTTTGAGTATCAGGTTTATAAGAACGACTATATAAATCTTGCGGCATCAGATAATTTGGCAGATGATTTCAATATTTTATGCAATAATGAGGCGGTAAGATATTTTGCCGAAAACCCCTATGATGACAGGGCATCTGCTTATGTGGAAACGGCAAATATAAGATATATGGATCTTTCATCAAAAATCGGGATATCAAGTCTATACATACTTTACAACAGGCATAGCGACGCATTAAGGTTAATGAGCAACTACGGATATTACGGGGTAAGCTTGGAGCGGCTGTCCGATTTTTGCGAAGAGCTTATAAGGCTTGACAATAAGGAAGAGCTGCAAAAAATACTTGATGATTCCTGGTTTGTAAATCTTTGTACCCATCTTTACAATAAGGGCTCAAGAAGTCGAAAACTTATATCATTTTTATCGTTGTGTATGCAGGGGGATATAAAAGAGTTGGTAAAGCTTTGGGAGAATTGCGGTTTTTTAAAGCTTGATAAAACCTTATTGGAGGAGAGAATTTTAAAGCTTTCCTGTTATTTGGGTATATATGATCCCTCCACTCTTGCTGTGTATGAAAGCTATATTCAAAATATTGTAAACAAAAAAATTGCTCTTGCCTACCTTTCATTAATTGCCTTTGACTATTATATACTTAAGTCAAAAATTGACAATCAAAAAAGGATTTTTTTTCATATTATAAATTATTTTATGAATTTTAAAAATCTTTCGGGAGTATGTAAAATGGCTGCACTTGATTATCTCTCGACAAAGCCCGATTTTACAAAGGACGAAAATGCCTTTATTTTATCTATAATAAAGGAACATATAGATAGAGGCATATATTTTGATATTTTTGATGAGTTTATACATATATTATCAGATGAAAATATATTAATTGAGGGTGTAAAGAGGCAGAAAAGATATGTTACGCATATAGATGATACGGGGAAGCTGATTTTCATTAAATACAAGCTTTTAAATAGCAACGGTATGCCGATAGATTCTATGAGCGATTTTCAAAGGGCTACAATGCAGGAGATATACCCGTGTATTTATATAAAGGACTTTATTATATTTGCCTCAGAATCAATAAGATATATAATTGTGTGCTTTGAGGGTGAAAGTGAAAATGAACTTTATGAAAATACCGTTACCGTAAAGAGAAGAAAATTTACCGAGAAAAAAAGAGACAGATATGAACTCGTAGAAGAATTATTATTATCAAAGGGAACTGAGATGGAAAGAGTGTTGCACGAAAAAATATCAAAGCTTGATATGATAAACAAAGATATGTTTTTGATTAGATAGGGGATTTTTATGGCTTACAGTTTTGATGATACAATAGCTTTCAGCTTGGATATCAGACACGGCTCATATCAATTAAGCTATTACAAAAAAAACTTTGATGAGCCGCAGATGATAGTGGACAGGCTTGATGATACAAAATCCGGACTTGATTCCACCGCATATGTGTTTACAAATCCGATAAACGGAGAAAAAGAGGTGGATTTCAGTCATATACAGCCTATACACGAAAGTCTGCCTGCTGAAACGGTAATCGGGGATATTTTTTATGATGATTTGACCGACAGTCCGTTCAGCAGACATAATCTCATCGCATTGTTTATCAGGTATTGTTTTGTCCTGTTGTCACAGAATGTGAGAGGGGGGCGTGTAAATACTCTGTGCTTTACCACAAAAGACTCCGATACTACATTACAGGGTGATATAAGATTGGCTTTAGAACTGCTTAATATTCAGGAGTGTAGGATAATATTTTCCGATTATATGGAGAGCTATTATCATTATCTGATTAAGCAAAAAAAGACTGCCTTTGATGACAGGTCGGTGGTTTTTTATAGATACGGCGATGATATTATAATGGGGAGTCTGATTTTTAGAAATCGTTTACTTGAAAAAAGCGTGAGTTCAGGTGAAGAGGCTAAGCTTAATCTTCCTATTACATATACATTAAAACAAAAGGACGCTATGTTGGCGGAATTTATTAAAAACAGACTGAATATGCTTAATACCTCTTCTATATTTGTGTGTGCATCGGATCTTTTATTAAACAATATGCCGTTAAGCCTTAAGGCGCTTGAGAACAGGGGGCATATTTTTGCAGGAAACAATCTATTTGTTCAAGGAGCTTGTTATTTAGCATTTTACAGCGAAGATGTTGACGGTTTAAGTAATAGTTTTGTCAACTATCTGGGAAATGATCGGATAAAATATGATATTTTCATTGAGGCAAGGCATAACAAGAGAATGGAAAACTATATTTTGGCATCTGCCGAGCAAAATTTCTTTGATATAAAAACTACGGTAGATGTGATAGCTGAAAATACGAATGAATTTATTTTTTTTGCAAGGAGTATGGAAAACGGTGCTATTACTACATTTAAAATACCTATGAACATTCCTGAAAGACCGCCTAACACGACAAGGCTCAGAGTTTCTATGAGCTTTGCCAATGTAAGAGAATTTATGGTGGAGGTACAGGATTTGGGATTTGGAGGTTTTTATCCTACCTCATCTTTAATATTTAGAGAGGTTTTTGAATTAAGATGACAGGAGATAGTTATGTCTTATATTATTTGTTCAACGGAGCCGGCTCTAAAACCTTATAATATAAAGGGCTTGGGAATCAGCATATATTCTATTGAAGAGCTGTGTTATTATATTTATAATAATATTTTTGATATAAATGAAGGTTTTGTTAATGATGAGTTGCTTGATTTTTTATCAAATGAGCTGAAAGAGGGGGTTCTTGCTCAAAGGCTTAAAGATATGCAAAAAATGGGAAAAAAAGAATATGAACAGCTTATTTTAATAGTTTCATACTCCGATTATTTAAGTGCAGGTGAGCTGCTTGATTTCAAGACCTCGATACAAAGGCTTTCAGGCTGTAAAAAATTGCAAAGATATAAGCTGAAAGCGGACAGCCTATTTAAAAAAGGCAGGATAGAAAAGGCTGTTTCAATATATAACCTTATAATAAATGATGAGGACTTTTTGACGGGAGCCGATATTTTTAAATCTTCAGTCTACCATAATTTAGCAAGCGGTTATGCTTATTCATTTCATTATAAAAATGCCTTTAATAATTATTATAAGGCATACAGATATCAAAAAGACGACAGAAATCTTTTTGCCTGTCT